>QIMA01000125.1 GCA_003233535.1 Rhodanobacteraceae bacterium | reverse complement strand
ACCGGCGCCGACAGTAGCAACTCAAGCCACGTGCGCGCTTCTACCGAAATCCATGAGATGCGATGGCCCGCCATGGCCAGCACTAGCACCACAATCGATAAGGGCAGTGTCCACCAAAAGCGTCGGCGGAAGTCCGTCAGTTCTGGGTTCTCGTCTTCATCCAAACTCGGCATCATCGGTTCGTGTAGACGCCGCCGTAAACCCGAGCATATTCGGCGATTAGGGATGGGCGTGACTGTGGGCAAGCGGTTAGGACTACCGCTGCGGCGGTGATGTTGGGGATTGCTGGTGGGCTGACGACGGGGTCGTTTCGCGGTAGATAGTGCGAAGCCGAATAAAGAACGGCACGGTATCGGGCAAAACCGGCAAGTTACCCCCGATACCGCGCCCCACCGCTGGACGCGGCGGCGACAAGTATGTCGCTGCCGTGTAGCCAAGGTCCAGTGACATCGGCGAGGACTGCCGATGGAAGCGACTGCTCGATTGTTTTTGTGTGCCGCTTGTCGGTGCCAGTGCGTGATCTGTTCGGGCTGTGATCACGGTCAGCGCTACTGCGACCAAGGCTGTGCGGTGAGGGCGCGCACGAGCACTCTTCGGGCTGCTGGCAAGCGCTATCAGCGCACCCGTCGCGGCCGCTTTAGCCACGCCACGCGCCAGCGCCGGTGCAAGAAAGTGACGCATCACGGTTCCGCGGTGCAGCCGGCTGCGCTTTCATCAGCGCACCCGGTGCCTACCGTGGCCACAGTGGCCGATCCCCAGATCAGCACGTCATTGAGGCCGGCGATCACCTCGACGATCCGCTGTCACTGCTGTGGCCAGACGTGTTCGCCGTCGCTTCGTCGCCGTTGGCTGCGTTACGGCACCGGGACCTCCCGTTCGCGACCACCTCGGCGCTGACCGGGCCCGCCATGACGACCGGGCGATTGCTGCCGGTCGCCTCAACATTGAGGAAGTCCCCTTGACCATCCCCCCTGATCTGCAGTCCCAGATCCTGCGTTACCACCTAGCCGAGAAATGGACGGTCGGCACCATCTGCCGTCAGCTGGGCGTGCATTACGACACCGTCCAGCGCATTCTGGCCCAGCACGGGGTGCCGCGGGCGGCACGGATGCAGCGGCGATCACGGATCGAGCCCTATCTACCCTTCATCCAGGACACTTTGCATCAGTTTCCACGGCTGACCGCCGCGCGGCTGTACGCCATGGTCGGCCTGCGCGGCTATGTCGGCAGTGCCAGCCATTTCCGCCACTTAATCACCACCTTGCGGCCACGCCCACCGGCCGAGGCTTTTCTGCGTCTGCGCACCCTGCCCGGCGAACAGGGGCAAGTGGATTGGGGACACTCGCCCGTTGATGGCCTTTGTGATGGTGCTGAGTTATTCGCGCCGGATCTTTTTGCGCTTCTTCCTGGACGCGCGGATGGAGAATTTCCTGCGTGGCCATCAGGCGGCCTTCGATGCCTGGAAGGGGTTGCCCAGGGTATTGCTCTACGACAACTTGAAATCGGCGGTGCTTGAGCGGCGGGGTGCGGCGATCCGCTTTCATCCCACGCTGCTGGCCTTTGCCGATCACTATCACTACGAACCACGCCCGGTGGCGGTGGCTCGCGGCAATGAAAAGGGCCGGGTTGAGCGTGCCATTCGCTATATACGCGACAACTTCTGGCCGGCGCGCAGCTTTGCTGATCTGGATGATCTCAACGCCCAGTCCCAGGCCTGGTGCGAGGGCCCGGCGCTGGAGCGGCCGTGTCCGGAGGATCGAGCTTTGAGCGTGCGCAGCGTGTTTGTAGCCGAGCAGCCGCGGCTGCTGGCGCTGCCGGACAATGCTTTCCCCACTGACGAACAGGTCGTGGTCCGTGTTGGCAAGACGCCCTATGTGCGTTTCGATCGCAACGACTACTCGGTGCCGCATACCCATGTGCGGCGCAGCCTGACAGTCCTGGCCAGTCCCACCCAGGTCCGCGTGCTCGATGGCCTCGAGCAAATCGCTCACCACCGGCGCAGCTATGACCGCGCAGCACAGATCGAAAATCCCGCCCACATCCAGGCGCTGATCGACTACAAACGCGCCGGCAGCGCCCATCGGGGAGTCGATCGACTGGCCGCGGTCGCCCCCAACAGCCGGGATCTACTCACCCATGCCGCCGAACGCGGCGAGAATCTGGGCACCCTCACCGCCATGCTGCTGCGCCTGCTAGATCAGTACGGGGCGCAGGAGCTGCAACTGGCCATTACTGATGCGCTTGAGCGCGGCGTGCCGCATCCGACCGCGGTGCGCATTGCGCTGGAACGTCGCCGCGATGAACGCGGTGCGGTGCCACCACTGCCCGTCCCGCTCTCAGCCGATGCACGTCGCCGCGACCCGGTCGTGCGCACCCATGATCTGGCCTCCTACGACACCCTGACCAACCCGACCATCAGCGATGAGAGCAGCCCATGAAACTCGATCTGATCACCCGCGCCCAGCGTCTGCAGCTACACGGCCTGATCGCCCACCTGCCCGAACTGGCCGACGCCACCTGGGTCGAACCGTTGTTGACCTGGGAGGAAAACGAACGCGCCGTGCGCTCAATGGAACGCCGCTTGCGCAGCGCACGCTTAGGCCGCTTCAAGTCCATGGTTGATTTCGACTGGGCCTGGCCCAAACAAT
>QIMA01000097.1 GCA_003233535.1 Rhodanobacteraceae bacterium | reverse complement strand
CTCGCCAGCGGCAATCTCTGAAGACGCCGAACCCCGCGCGCTGCCCTTGCGTGAGGACGAGTAACTGCGCTTGCAGTGTCGCGACCAGTCCGGAGTTTCATGAACTGCTGCGGCCGCCGCCCGTTCACTTGTGACGATGGGCGCGCCGTGGCGCGATCAACTCGCCGTAGTACCCACCGCTACGCGGCTCACACCCCTTCGCTACTCTCCAGGCAAGCGGACCACACCACCCCCATCTCCTATTAATAGCGGGTGACGCTCTCGCCACGAACGTTCATGAAACTCCGGGTTAGACCGACTTGTGCGAGCCGTACGCGCGCAAGCGCTGATAGCGCTGATCTATCAGGTCCGCCACCTCGACCGAACTGAGTTGATCTAGATGACGAATTAGAGCCTGCTTCAGGCTTACGACAGCGGTCGCCTTGTCCCGGTGCGCGCCTCCCGCCGGCTCGCTGATAACCTCGTCGATCAAGCCGAACTCTTTGAGACGACCAGAGGTCAGTCCAAGCGCCTCCGCCGCATCTTTCGCGCGCTCGGCGCTCTTCCACAAAATTGACGCACAGCCCTCGGGAGAGATCACCGAATAAACCGCATATTGCATCATCAACGTGCGATCACCGACGCCAATCGCCAGCGCACCACCTGAACCACCTTCGCCAATGACCGTACAAATGACCGGCACCGGCAATCGGCTGAGTAGCTCCAAATTTGTGGCGATTGCCTCGGACTGACCACGCTCTTCGGCGCCGATGCCTGGGTACGCGCCCATCGTGTCGATAAAAGTCAGTAACGGCAGGCGGTAGCGTTCGGCTAGCTGCATCAAGCGCTTTGCCTTGCGATAACCCTCGGGCCGCGGCATGCCGAAATTACGCTTCACCTTCTGTTTGGTATCGCGGCCTTTCTGCTGACCGATCACCATCACCGCACGGCCCTCTAGCCGCGCAAGGCCGCCGACTACGGCAGCATCATCGGCATACACTCGATCACCAGCCAGCGCTTCGAATTCGCTGAACATATTATCGATGTAGTCCAGCGTTTGCGGACGCTGCGGATGACGGGCCAGCTGCGAGATCTGCCAGGGAGACAAATTCGCGAAAATCTGCTCCGTTTTGGCTTTGCACTTGTCTTTCAGGCGGCTGATTTCCTCCTCAATATTCATCGCCTGCCCGTGGCTCGCATGGCGAAGTTCAGAGATCTTCGCTTCCAGTTCCGCAATTGGCTGCTCGAATTCGAGGAAATTTGGGTTCATACGTGTATTCGCACTCAGGGCGCATAGCGGGGCAGAGCCGCCGAAGTATAGTGGTTGTTGCCGTGATTGGCTCGACGAACCTAGCCCGGATATTTCATGAACTCGCGCGATGATCGCGCAGGACATTGATTGCCCAGTGGTTTTTCTAAAAGGAGTGGTGTAGTGGTAGTGGTTCATACACCCGACTGAGAAAAAATCGCTGGGCGATCAAGGGCCTAGCGAGGGCGCGTGAAGTTTATGAAATATCCGGGCTAGCCCGGAGTTTCATGAACCTTCTGCTGCGGCCGCCCCAAGGAGCAAAAGTGGCTGGTCAGTGCACCCGCTTTGCGATACCTTTTCCGGTATGAGTGAAAGCCAACCCCAAGCGCCGCAGAACAATGACATACAGGACTTCGAAAAGTCTTTGGACGAACTCGAAAACCTAGTGTCTCGATTGGAGCAAGGCGAACTCACGCTGGAAGATACGCTGGCCGAATTCGAACGCGGAATGATGCTGCATGGCCGCTGCCAGAAGGCGCTAGACGAGGCACAAATGCGCGTCGACATGCTGCTCAAATCCAGCGATTTCCAAAAACCCGTACCTTTTGACCCCGAAACGCCCTGAGCGAGCACCGCCTCGTGGATCCTCGCAAGCGAACGTGCCCATGAACGGTGGGAACGTGCAGCGCTGCGGTCGCGAGGGCCTTGCACGCAATGAGCTACGACGCCGTAACGCGAAAAGACTCTTGCCATGCGCGAAAGCCAACTAGAAATGCGAGCGCAACTGGAAGCATTCGGACAACGCGCCGAATACGCGCTGAGTGCCGCGCTGCCACAGTCGAACTCGCCACCGGAGCGTCTGCACGAAGCAATGCGCTATGCCGTTCTTGGCGGCGGCAAACGGATGCGTCCGCTGCTGGTTTACGCCACAGGCACAGCTCTGGGAGCAACGCTGAAGCAGTTGGACCCGAGTGCCTGTGCAGTGGAAATCATCCACGCCTATTCCTTAGTCCATGACGATCTACCCGCCATGGACGATGATGACCTGAGACGCGGTCAACCGACCAGTCATCGGGTATATGGCGAAGCAATGGCTATCCTTGCTGGCGATGCACTGCAGGCGCTCGCCTTCGAGCTGCTTGCTGGGCATCCGCAGCTAGAGAGGATCGACGCGCGCTGTCGAGTGCAGATGCTGCAAACGCTGGCCGTTGCCTGTGGGCCAGCGGGCATGGCGGGCGGTCAGGCATTCGACCTGGAAGCGGTCGGCCACGAGCTCAGCTTGACCGAACTGGAACGGATGCACCGCTATAAGACCGGCGCGCTAATCTTGGGTTCGGTGCAGTTGGGGGCGCTCAGTGCGGCAGTCTCCGCAGGCCCACTGTGGGACGCGCTGCAGACCTACGGTCTGGAACTGGGTTTGGCCTTTCAGATCCAGGACGACATCCTCGATGTGCTGGCGAGCACGGAGACGCTAGGCAAACGGCAAGGCGCTGACGAGGCCAAGGGCAAACCCACCTACCCTGCGCTGATCGGCTTAGATAGGTCCCAGGAGTTAGCGCAACTACACATGGACAAAGCTATTGAATCGCTGCACCCACTGGGCAGCGAGGGTGCGATCCTCGAGCAGTTGGCCCGATTTACCGTTGAACGAGGGTACTAGCCCGGATATTTCATGAACTCGCGCGATGATCGCGCAGGACATTGATTGCCCAGTGGTTTTTTCGAAGGAGCAGTGTAGTGGTTCATA
>QIMA01000048.1 GCA_003233535.1 Rhodanobacteraceae bacterium | reverse complement strand
CTCAGCCCTTCTAGCCGGGACTAACTTGGGCGGCGTTGCATCCCACATCAGTTTGACTCGCACCCGCAGCGTGAGGTCTTCTCAGCCCTCAGCCCTTCCGTTGCTATACTGGGCAGTCACTAACCACCCGCGTACCTCCCTATGTTTCAAAATCTCACCGAACGCCTCAGTCAAGCCATCGAGCGGATGCGGGGGCGGGCGCGCCTGACCGAAGAACATGTGCAAGAGGGACTGCGTGAGGTGCGGATCGCGCTGCTGGAAGCCGATGTAGCGCTACCTGTGGTGACCGCCTTCTTGGACAAGGTCCGCGGCCGCGCGCTGGGCTCAGAGGTCCTAGAAAGCCTGTCGCCAGCGCAAACGCTGGTGAAGATCGTGCACGAGGAACTGGTCGCGTTGATGGGCGACAGCGCCGTGCCTCTGGACCTCAACCACGCGCCACCGGTAGTGATCTTGCTGGCCGGCCTGCAGGGTGCCGGTAAGACCACCACCGCCGGCAAGCTGGCCAAGTTCCTGCAGGAGCGGGAGCGCAAGCGGGTGATGCTGGTGAGCTGCGACGTCTATAGGCCAGCAGCCATTGAGCAACTGCAGACCGTTGCCGAGCAGGTGGGTGCAATGTTTGCGCCGTCTACGGGCGACGAGAAGCCAGCAGATATCGCCAAGCGCGCCATCGATCTCGCCAAGCGCCAGCTGGCCGATGTGCTGATCGTCGATACCGCCGGCCGTTTGCACGTCGATAAGGAAATGATGGATGAGGTCGCCGCGTTACATGAGCAGCTAAATCCGCAGGAGACCCTGTTCGTCGTCGACAGCATGACCGGCCAGGATGCGGCGAACTCGGCCAAGGCCTTTGCCGATGTGCTCAACCTGACCGGCGTGGTCCTGACCAAGACTGATGGTGACGCCAGAGGTGGTGCCGCGCTGAGCGTGCGCCACATCACCGGTAAGCCAATCAAGTTCCTGGGTGTAGGTGAAAAGAGCGACGCGCTCGAGCCATTCCACCCCGATCGGGTTGCCTCGCGGATCCTCGGCATGGGCGACATGCTCAGCTTGATTGAGGATGTCAGTCGCAAAGTCGATCAGGACAAGATGCAGAAAATGGCGACCAAGTTGGTCGCCGGGCGCGGTTTTGACTTCAGTGATATGCGCGAGCAGCTGAGCCAAATGCAAAACCTGGGCGGGCTCAGCGGCTTGCTCGATAAGCTGCCGGGCGTGGGCAATATGTCTGCACAGATCAAGTCTAAAGTCAACGACGGTCAAGTCACCCGCATGGTCGCCATCATCGACTCGATGACCAAGAAGGAGCGCAAGTTTCCCGCCACGATCAACGGCTCACGGCGAGCCCGAATCGCTCGCGGTTCAGGTACCCAACCGGCCGACGTCAATCAGCTGATGAAGCAGTTTAAGCAGATGCAGAAGATGATGAAGAAGATGAAGGGCGGCGGCATGAAAGGCATGCTCAAGGGGCTGCAGCGGCGAATGCCTAGTGGCGGCATGCCGCCCGGCGGCGGGATGTTTGGGCGCTAGGGTCTAACCCGGAGTTTCATGAACTCGCGCGATGATCGCGCAGGACATTGGTAGGCCAGTGGTTTTTCACCGTGTTTTTTCAAGAAAGGGAGCGGTGTAGTGGTTCATACACCCGACTGAGGAAAAAGTAGTGGTTCATACACCCGACTGAGGAAAAATCGCTGGGCGATCAAGGGCCTAGCGAGGGCGCGTGAAGTTTATGAAATCCCGGGCTAGGCCGCAGGGCCGCAGACCTTTACCATCTAATCAATTAGGGTAGAGACCCCCCAGGAGACACACTGCGGTATGCGCAGCCTTGCTCGTTTTGTAACTGTGCCGGTATTGATCGGCCTGCTATTGACCATCAGCGTTGGCGTGATCGCCATGCAGTTGCGGTTGGGCGGTGCGCTAGAGCGCGACTTGCGCCTAGGGCATGCTGTTGCCGAAACGCAATTGGCGGCTCAGCGCCTGCCGCGTTGGGTGCTGGAATTGCCCACCAGTCCAGGAAATACGGCTTCAGCGACTACCAGCGCGGGCTTGGAGCGTGACTACGCACGCGTTGAAACGCTTGTTCAGGTTTTGCAGGACGGCGGTCAACTGCAGGCTTCTGGCGTCCAGTTTGCGCTGAGCACGTATGACATCCCGGTATCGGCGCAGCCGGCCAGCGCGGTGCTTGCTGAGGCTTGGAACCAGGTGCGCAGCCAACTGCAGCCGCTGCTTGGTGTTGAACGGGTAGAGCGCAGCACGGCCAGCCGCATTAGCGAGCTGACGAACGCTCTGGATGCGGCCATTGCGCGTCTGAATGAAGTCATAGCAGACCAACTCCAAGCACACCGACAAGCACAGTGGATACTGCTCATTGTTGCTCTAGTCTTGCTCGGACTGTTGCTAGGCGTGGCGATTTGGCTCTATCGGCTGCGCTTAGCGGAACTGGAGTCCGTTCGCGCCGAGTCTATAGAGATGATGACGGCGGTCCCGGTTGGACTGTTCACGCTCGACGCGGATTACCGACTGGGCGATCAGGTATCACCGCAGTTAATGCAGATGTTCGGGCGCGTCGATCTTGCCGACAGCAACCTTATCGAAGTGCTGCGTGATCTGCTTCCGGACGATACGGTCGACACCGCCAAAGAGTTTATTTCCTTGCTGTTCTCAGAGCGCGTCAACGAGAACCTGATCTCGTCTCTGAATCCATTGGACCGGGTGGAGTTGGGCGCCGAGGGCGAGAGCCGGGGAGGGCGGCGCTTCCTCGACTTTACTTTCCGCAGGATGCGCGAGGGTGGGCGTGTGGTCCGGCTGCTGGTTACGGTCATCGACATTACTGAGCGCGTGGTTTTGACCGAAGAGCTTGATCGCGTCCGCGGTGAAGGCGACGCCGAGAGCGAGCGCTTGATGGAAGTCGTCGTTGGTTTGCTCAAGGCGGACCGAAAGATGATTGAGGAGCGCGTGCAGCACTGGCGGGTGGCACTCAAGCAAGCGAACCAGTCGCTGAAGCAGTCCGCGCGCAGCCAGGGTGATCTGCGCAGGTTGATCGATCGTGTATTTCGGCCAGTGCACCTGATCAAGGGTGAGTCAGCGGCCATGGGTCTGACCTTCATCCTGCAGCGCTCGAAGGCGACCGAACTCGAGTTGGGGCTGCTGCGCGATCGCGAGAAGTTGGAAGGCAACGACTTCCTTCCGGTCGCAGTGCGTCTAGAGGATTTGTTCACCCAGTTGGATGTGCTCGAGCGGATGCTCAAACAGCTAAGTAAGCTGAGCGTTGCTGAGCCAGGATCTGCTGATCGTGCCGCAGCCAAACCTGCTGCGCGCCCGAAGAGCTTCGTTGAAAGCTTGGTTGTGGGACTTGCCAGCAAGCTCGGCAGGCAGGTACGGGTGGTTCTAGACGGTAAGCCCAGCGAGTCATTGC
>QIMA01000214.1 GCA_003233535.1 Rhodanobacteraceae bacterium | reverse complement strand
GTTGATGAGCGTGGTCGACCGGGTTGCCGAACTCGACACTGAGCGAGCCCGCGAATATTTCGTGCTGGAGTTGGCTAAGCCTATGGACGAGGCCTCGCCGCTGATGGGGCTGTACTGGCTGGCGGGCGAGTACGGGCGGCTGCGTGCACTAGGGGAGCCAGGCAGCGTTCTGCAGCTAGCCTTGGACTTGCAGCCATGATGGCTAGCGAAATTGCGACCGTCGGCGATTGGCAAGGCGAGGCTGATAGCCAAGGTCAACTGCACATCGCGATCCATGACGGCTGGGCGCGGCGCTGGTCCTATGCTGGCCGCTTGGCCGACTACGTCGCGGCGTATTTTCGAGCTGACCTCGAGTTGGTTGGGGCCGATCAGTTAGCCGATGCGTCGGCATTCCTGACCTACGCGGTCAACGAAATGGTTGAGAACGCGGTGAAATTCGGGCGTGGCGAGGAAATTGAGCTGCGCGCCAGACTGCTGCGCGACCATCTGCAAGTGATCGTCATCAGCCGCGCCGAGGCCGAGACGGCGCACCGCTATCAGCAGGTTGTGCAGGAATTAGCCGATGGCGACCCGCTGATGCTGCTCATGGAGCGGGTAGAACGCAACGCTGTAGAGGGTCCATCCGCAGGCTCTGGACTGGGTTTGCTGTCGATTATGACGGATTACGGCGCGAGCTTGGGCTGGCGCTTTCAACACGCACAGGACACGGCAGTGGCCATCAGTACGATGGCGCGCTTGCCTATCAATCAAGTGGGGAAGGGATAATGGAAGTAGTTGGTGGCGATTACCGAGTGGGCGTCGACTCGGCCAGCCGAACGGCGGTTTTCAGCGGCACATTGCGTTTGAATGGGACCGACGAGTACGCGCCGATCCTGCAAATGCTGGATGACTTGCTGGACACTAGCCAAGGCAGCAACTGCACCTGGGATCTGCGCGAGCTGCAGTTCCTCAACAGTTCGGGGATTAACATGCTGTACCAACTGGTGATCAAGGCCAGACGCCTGGGCAACATCAACATGCATGTAGTCGGCAGCAAGGATGTGGCCTGGCAAGGGAAATCGTTGGGCAATATGAGCCGCTTCATGCCCGGTTTGGAGTTGACAGTGGATTAGCCCGGATATTTCATAAACTTCACGCGCCCTCGCTAGGCCCTTGATCGCCCAGTGTTTTTACCACTACACCGCTCCCTTTCTTGAAAAAAACACTGTGAAAAACCACTGGGCAATCAATGTCCTGCGCGATCATCGCGCGAGTTCATGAAATATCCGGGTTAGGGCGCTGGCCGCAAAACGGTTCTGATCAGCCATGCTCGACCTATTGCTAGCGTTAGACTGCCAAGGGTAGAACTCTATGGAATCACCGATTCAGCTAACCGACGAAGACCGCGGCCGCCTGCAGCGGTTGATCGGAACGCTGAGCGGAGAAACGACCAATGCGCAGGAAATGCGCGGCGCTGCTGAGGAATTGGCCGAGCTTTCTGAACGTCTAGGTCAAGACATCGACGACTTGTCATTGATGTACTCCTCGGTGATCGAGCACAGCACCGGGCTAGAGAACGAGCTTAGCGAGCGCAACGATCAGATCTCACTGCTGATCGAGAAAATGCGCCACTTTCTATCTCCGCAGCTTTACGGTCGGATCACAGGCGGCACGGCCGAGACGGCTGCAGGCAACCATCAGCGGCGTAATTTGAGCGTGTTCTTCTCCGATATCGTTGGCTTTACCGAATTGACCGACACGGTTGAGCCGGAAACGCTGTCGCAGATGCTCAATTCCTACCTTGATGAGATGGCCCATATTTGCGATCGCTGGGGTGGCACGATCGATAAGTTCATCGGTGACGCGGTAATGATTTTTTTCGGCGACGAAGAGCAAGCCGACCCCATGCAGTGCGCCAAAGACTGCGTTTGCATGGCTGTGGAAATGCAATCCAGCTTGGGTGCCTTGGAAGAGAAGTGGCGTTCCTACGGTGCCAGCCATGAACTACGCATCCGCGTGGGAATCAACTCCGGCTATTGCACCATCGGCAACTTCGGCTCAAGCACGCGAGTGGACTACACGATCATCGGCGGCAACGTGAATGTCGCCAGTCGGCTGGAGCATCAGTGTCGACCAGGCGGTGTGCTGATCAGCGGTTCCACCTATGCCATGATTCGTGAGCTGGTGGACGTGCAGTCGATGGGAATGATTCAGGTTAAGGGCGTGGCGCACCCAGTAGAAACGTACGAAGTGATTGGTCGGCGTCCCGAAATTACCGCGCAAACCCATACAATGTTGGTCGAACGCGAAAGTGGCTTTGACTTGAAGAGTATTCACTTCGATACGCAAGCGACCGCACCGCTGGAGCGTGAGGCAATTCGAGACAGCCTGCAGCGGGCCTTAGTCAGGATGAGCGCAACCGAATCCAGCGAGTGAGTGCAGGCGGCGGTGTTTGCGCTCGAATCGTCGTTGCTCGTCGCAGGTACAGCGCTGGCCATGCCAGCTGCTGGCGCCAAAACAGTGCGTCCAAAGTCAAAGCAACCTGTCGATCGAGTCGGACTAGCCGATCACTCAAAGCCGTTGGCGAAGATCGCTCCGGCTTGCGCCGCGATTGTGCCGAGGCGAACGCGGCCAGCGCTGTCGCGTGGCAGACTCTGCAGGACCAGCCCAGGGCGAATTCGCGACTGCTGAACTCCACTAGCCAAAGCTGCGCCGCGTCGTCCGCGCGATTGAGGATCGTGTGGACTTCTATGCCGTGGCCGCTAATGTCTTCGTGCTGCGTGAGTATCGCGTTCAAATGCAGCGCGCGTTGGAAGGCGTTAGTGTGGAAGCGTTCGCCTACGCGGCAACACCGAGCCATATTGAGGACGATTTGCGTCCCTACCATTGGTACAAGGCGCTGGTGCTAGCAGGGGCTCGCCACCTCGGATTACCGGCTCCGTATTTGGCCGGTATTG
>QIMA01000271.1 GCA_003233535.1 Rhodanobacteraceae bacterium | reverse complement strand
CATATGGCGGAAACGCCAGAGCTGAAACGCCTCTTCGACATCGACCAGTTGCTCGCACAGGTGGTACGCACTCCAGTGGGTGCGAGGATTGGTGTAGATGCGTTCGAACACGTCGACCAAGTCAGTGCTGCGCACGTGCGCTTTGGTCACATCACGATTGAGAATCTGCTCCGGAACTGCATGCCCCTTCCGCGCCAAGTAGTGCAGAAACTCGTCATACAGGCTGGGCTGTTCCAGAACCTGCTGCAGCCGCGCGCGCTGCTCTGCCGAGTAATCAAACAGCGGCAGCATGTCGGCGTTCTTGTTACCGAGCAGGAACTCCACCATGCGGTACTGCAGCGACTGAAACCCGCTGGCCGGCCCGAGCACGTCGCGGAATTCCAGATACTCGCTTGGCGTCAGCGTTTCCAGCACCGCCCACTGCTCAAATAGCTGGCGCTGGATGTGTTTTACCCGTGCGAGGATCTTCAAACAGGGATCGACGTTGTCGGCGCGCAGATGGGTCAGCGCCGCACTCAGCTCGTGCACGATCAGCTTCATCCACAGCTCGCTGGTCTGATGCTGGATGATGAACAGCATCTCGTCGTGATGCGGCGGATCGCTAAGCGGATGCTGCGCGTCTAGCAGCTTGTCCAAACCCAAATAGCGGTCGTAGGTCAGCCGATCTTTCAAATCGATCGTTACTTCGCGCTCGAGGGCGCGCTGGTTGGCGTCGGTAGTCATGCGGCGGAGTGTAGCTGGTGTTTAGGGCTGAGGGCTGAGGAAAAACCTAGCCCGCAGCGGCCCGCACGATGCGAGCAGGGACGCACACGGTCGCGGCTAGGCTCTACGGCACTTTGATACTCGGTGCTACAGAAAAAGCTGGCATCACTGCCCACACTGATTGCTGAGACTCGCCCTCGCGACCTGAGTGACAGGACGACGCGACCTGCTAGCCCGGATGTCGCAGGACATTGATTGTCCAGTGATTTTTCTGAAGGAGCGGTGTAGTGGTTCATACACCCGACTGAGGAAAAATCGCTGGGCGATCAATGGCCTAGCGAGGGCGTGTGAAGTTTATGAAACGTTCGGGCTAGTGCGCCCATGCAGAGGCGCTGACCGCAGATTTGATTGGGTTCCGATAGCTTGGCGCACTCGGGTTGCGCGCATTGGCCAAACGGCAGGCACAAAAAAAGGGCCGAAAGGCCCTTTTAGGGTGCGAGGCCGCCGAGCTGAAAACCCACTCCTTCGGGCATTGAAAGAGGGCTTTTTGCCCGACGACCCTACGCAAGTCGGTGTGCGCCGACATAACTCTAAGACGCAGTCTGATGAAAAACTCTCTCAGATCCGCGAAATTATTTTTCTAGCCCGGATGTTTCATGACCGTTCGTCGCGAGGGCGTCGCCCGCAGCAGAAGGTTCATGAAACTCCGGGCTAACTTTCGAAATCGCCGCCAAATAGTTCGCCGGTAGGCTCAAAAGAGGCGTTGGTGACAATGTCAGACGCGAGCAGCTGTTGGCTTGCGGCAGGTCTCAGTTCTGGCATCTGCTCTGACGTTCCCGCCGGGGCCAGCAGCATCACTGCGGCAGCGGCGCTGGCCACGGCCAAGCCACCAATGTTCCAAGCATCCATCCAGGCGAACCAAGACTTCTTCGCTGGTGCGGACTGCAGTTGCTCGACCAAACCGTCGGCTGCAGGCTCCAAGCGCATGGCAATCTGCAGTGCGCGCAGCGCCTGCGGATCGGCCAGCAGGGCGTCAACGGTCGCTTCGCGCGCCTGGCTACCCAGATCGCCGCGCAGTAGTTCGGCCGCTTGCTTGCTTTGAACTGATTCAGTCATCACTCACCTCACACGCTTTTTTCAAGTTGGCCAAGCTGCGATACAACAAGTTACGCGCCTTGGCCTCGCTCCAATCCAACACTCGCCCAATCTCTTTGGTGCTAAACCCGGCCATGTAGAGCCGAACAACCCGACCCGTGTCCGCCGGAACACCGCTGAGATGCGCCTCGATTCGCGCTAAGGCCTGTCGCGATTCCAGCCACGTTGCCGGCAACCCAATCGAGTTCACGTCGGCGCTGCTTGCTGGTGCGTACAGGTCGATCTCTTCGAGTTCGCCCTTGGGCAGATGATCGCCACGACTGGATGCCCTACGCAGCGCATCGATCGTGACGCTCATCACCGTCTGCTTAATCCAAGACGCAGGGTGGCGGATTTCTCTCTCAGATTTGAACGCTCGCCACAAACGAATGTGGACTTCCTGCTCCAGATCGTCCAAATCAGCCAGCGGCAAACGCGGATCGGCTGCACGCAGGGCCTGACGCACGCGTGCGCCGTACTGCGCCAGCCACTGGCGCATTTGCCGGTCCGTACTCATCGGCAATCGGCGGCGACAGCGGCCCGAACGCGTGGAATCAGATTCAAGCGGAGCCGCTGCCTAGCAAAGATTTGAGTAGCGTGCTGATTTCTTCCTTGGAGCCGGTAACCGTGATCTGGTGCTCGCGCGGCAGATCGGTCGCCAAGCTCACGGCATGCTCGCTCCCATCACTGTTGCCCTCGTCATCAAGCTTGGCAAAAGTGTCGACTTTGCCGATATGGCAAATGCGATTGCCGTCCAGAAAGCTGCCATCGGGCAATTTGATCCAGCGCTGCATGGTCGGAGCCTTAAGAGGGTGAGAACTTTGATTATTGATGCCTGCGACGCTGCGCTCAAGCAAACCGGTCTAATTTATCGGCATGAATGCGAGAATACAGCTAGCCCGAACGTTTCATAAACTTCACGCGCCCTCGCTAGGCCCTTGATCGCCCAGCGACTTTTTCTCAGTCGGGTGTATGAACCACTACA
>QIMA01000173.1 GCA_003233535.1 Rhodanobacteraceae bacterium | reverse complement strand
GGAGCGGTGTAGTGGTTCATACACCCGACTGAGAAAAAACCGCTGGGCGATCAAGGGCCTAGCGAGGGCGCGTGAAGTTTATGAAATTCCGGGCTAGCCCACCAGCAGCCAAGCGCCCATCGCCGACACAGCGGGTACGGTTTGGATGAAGATGATGCGGACCTTGGCAGTAATCGCGCCCCAAATTCCGGCGACCGCCACGCAGCCCAAACCAAACCAAACGAAGGCTTGAGCGATTGCCGGATCGGGATAGAACAGGCCCAGCGCTAGCGCCGCGGCTAGAAAACCGTTGTAGCAGCCCTGGTTAGACATCAGCGGTGCGTACATATCGGCCGTCTCGGGGGGAAAGCCGAATACCTTCATGCCGCGACTGCGAAACAGCACGGTTTCCAGCAGAAAGATGTACACGTGGATCAACAGCACGAGGCCGGTGAGGATTTGAGCGGTGAGCAGCATGGGATTCCCCGTCAGTATGCGAGTTCTGAAATATACATAACACAATTATGTTATGCAATTGTTTGAGGACCTATTAGAATCTATCAATGACAGCGAAAGCGGCAAAACGCGGCGCTAGATCGGAGTCCGCGAGCAACACTGACAGCCTGCGGAAGCGGGTGTTAGCTGCGCGCGAACCTACTGTCGAGCTGGCCTCGTCCGATCGATCGGCGCAGCTAGCGCCGCCCGCCAAGCGGGATCGACGGCGAGAGAACGCTGAAGCCACGCGCGCCGCATTGCGCGCTGCAGGACGTGCTCTGTTCGGCGCGGCAGGATTCGACGGCACCTCGGTCAGCGCTTTGTGCGCTCAAGCGGGCGTCACTACTGGCGCGCTCTATCACCACTATCGCGACAAGAAGGGGTTATTCGCCGCCGTTGCTGAAGAGCTGGACGCCGGTTTGGTACAGCTGGCGCGGCGCGCGAGTGCCAAAGCCATAGGCGCAGGCAGTTCACCTTGGCAGGCGTTTATGGCCAGTGTCGACGCCTTTTTGCGGGCTGGGTTCGATCCGGGCGGACGTCGAATCGGGTTGACTGATGCCCCGGCGGTACTCGGGTCCGCGCAATGGGCAGAGATTCGCGAGCGCCACGGACTGGGCGCAATGAGCGCAACGGTGCGCGGGCTGCAAGAGTTGCGAATCCTTCCATCCGGGCAGCCAGAGCGAATGGCGCGGGTTATATTGGGCATGCTCTATGGGGCGATCGAGTCACTCCCAGCGCCGGACAGTCCTGATCGGGATGCCGCACATCGCGACGTGCTTGCGCTGGTGCATCGAATGTTAGACGGACTGCGCTAGGCGTCGAGCAAAGACGGCGAGAATCGCGATGAAACGAAAACAAACGCGCAGCTGCGCTGGCTAGTTTCGGCCTGATCCCTTAGGGTCGAGCATTCGTTGGCGCCACGGCTGGGGAGTTCGATCGCGATGGTTTCTGCACTACGTTGGCTCGCATTTCTATGGGGCCTCGCGTCACTGATCGTCATGTCTTACTGCGCCTATCACTGGTTCCCGAACGCGGGAGATCCGAACTTCGACGAGATGCGCTTGGGTTTCATTATTGGGGCGGTCGGTGGGGTGCCGGCATGGTTGAGCCTGCCGCTGGTTGCTTTCGTGAAACGCGGGCTGTTGGCTCGCTGGCAGTTTTACGCGCATTTCGTGATGCCAATTGCTGCAGGTTTGCTCTTCGCTTGGGCGCGGCCCCTGTCTACGGGAGGGCTTTGATGATTGCGATCTGCAGGCGCTTTGGCGGTGGGTGAACGCGGGCGCGGAGGATGGCATTAGCCCGGAGTTTCATGAACTCGCGCGATGATCGCGCAGGACATTGATTGCCCAGTGGTTTTTCACAGTGTTTTTCAAGAAAAGGGAGCGGTGTAGTGGTTCATACCTGAGGAAAAGTCGCTGGGCGATCAAGGGCCTAGCGAGGGCGCGTGAAGTTTATGAAATCCCGGGCTAGGTCCATCAAGCATTGCCAGCGCGCGTCGCGCACAAGGCCAAGGCCGGTGCGATCTTGCCTTCCATCCATTCTGGATTACCGGGGTCATTTCGCAGGGCGCGTCCTGCGGCTGTCAGCATCTCTCGATCCTCCACCGAGCAATCCCAATCGCGCAACTCAGTCGCGGTTTCGCTGAGCCGAAAAACCGCTATGCGGAGGTTCGTGAGATGCGCTCGACTGGCAGACTGCGACTCCGGTTCATTGACCATCTCCAGCGCCCGGTGAGCGTCGCTCAATGCGGTCGCGGCGACGTTTTCACGGCAAACGGCGATGTTGGCCTGCGCGCTCATGCTGCTGCCGAAGTGGTAACAAAAGGCGCTGCTCACAATAACCACCACCAGCCAAAGTGCAACTTGCATTACTGAACTCATCTTCGCCAATCTCCGAACGCCATTAAGACGCAACGATACCTTGATCGGCGCAGCGTTTGGAACGCTATAACGTTATAAGGCAAAGTTCGGGTTCGCCGGTGCAGGCCACTCGGCGCGTTGCCGCACGATCAATCATGATGACTTTGCGTACTCGCAAACTTTGAACCGTGGCGTTTGAGCGTTATGCTCAGGGGATAACTATGTCCAATGTTGGCCCTGGCCGTTCTCGGCTTTTGGTCATGCCATCTACCTGCTCGGAGTTCTTCAATCATGCGTCCAAATACCCTGACCATCGCCATTGCCCTGTTGATCTTTCCCGTAGCGCAATCTGCACTGGCTCAGGATGGCGACACGTATAGCTGGGAGCGGCCGAAGGGAGCGGCGGAGGCGACGTTAACGCTGAGCGGCCCGAAGGGTACCCAAGACATGGTGTTCGCTGCGGGGGAATCGGTTCAGGTGAATGCCGCTGCGCTGAGCGCTGGCGGCTATCAGTGGGAATTGGTTTACGCGCCGATTGTTCCGGCAGCGCTAAAAGCGCAAGTGCTGCGCAAGCGCGAAGCGGGTGACACGGCTCTGCCTGCACAGTGGCCCAGTGCGATTGAGGTGCGCAGCGGTTCGTTGCGGGTAAACGGCGGCCAGTTCGTTTCCTCCATGCTGGAAGCCGAAGAAGTTAGTGCCATTGGTGTGGCGAAAGCCCCTCCAATTATCGGTGACGTGAGCATCCGCAGCAGTGCCTGTGTGGGCCAGGACTGCATCGATACCGAGTCCTACGGTTTTGACACACTCCGCTTGAAAGAAAATAATCTCCGATTTCATTTTGACGACACCAGCGGCACCGGTAGTTTTCCAGGCAACGATTGGCGCATTGTGATCAATGACTCAGCGAATGGTGGTAGCAGCTACTTCTCGGTTGAAGATTCTACGGCGGGTCGCACACCGTTTCTGATCGAGGCAGGTGCGATTGCCAATGCACTGTATGTCGACGATGCGGGTGATGTGGGTATCGGCACAAGCACTCCGGTCGTGGATGTGCACGTCGTCGACGGCGACTCGCCCACCGTTCGGTTGGAGCAAAACGGGAGTAGTGGATTTACACCCTATGCATTTGACATCG
>QIMA01000286.1 GCA_003233535.1 Rhodanobacteraceae bacterium | reverse complement strand
CTGCACCCGCACCACCACCACCGCCGCCGACGCCCGAGCCGGCGCCACCACCACCGGCCCCGGAGCCGATTCTTGTTCCTGTCCCGGAACCCACACCACCGCCCGCGCCAGAGCCAGAGCCAGAGCCAGCCCCAGTCGCTGCCGAGCCCAGCGAACCCGAGCCGTTGGCCGTAGTCGTCTCGGAGGTACCGTCTCCTGGTGACCCGCAGAGAGCGGCGATGGAGCGGCGTTTCAATAAGGGCGCAGCTATCGACGAGGTGCTCACTCCTGACGGGTTGCGGCGCGGGGACCAGCTTTATATTCGTGACGGCATCATCGTCGTGTTGCGCCGTAAAACGGGTGGTGGACTAGATCGCTATTGGTTAGACGGCGAGATCGATCTAAGTACGCGGCGGTTCAGCGAGCGCAGCGCGCGGGCATTCGTCGTCCGCCGCTAGCCTAGTCCGCGCCCGCGTGGCGTAGCCGGGATCGACAAAGTAACCAAGAGCACTTCGCGCTGCCTATGTGAATCGTGCCGGGTAGTCGTGCGCGTCATTGGCACAGACCCAGTGCAATGACTGAGCATCGTGCGAGTCGGGTTAGCTGTGACTGGAAAGCAGCTCAGCGCGTGTATTGGGTACGTTTCGTCCATCGGCCATACTCAAACAGCCGTGTGCAGGACTTAGCCGGCACACGCAGTTCGGTCTTACGGATCCGCTGAGCCTGTTAAAACCACCTATGCCAAAGCCGATGCTATGGCCCTGACGGTGCCGAGTCGTCGCCGTAGCCATAGAAGGGCTTCAACATGGCTTCCGACCCTGTGTACTCCTCGGCGTTGGCCTCGATAAACTCAGAGACGCCCAAGTCGCCGAGTACCCCGAACATATCCGGGTCATCGAGCAACTGCAGCAGTGCGTCTTTGATCGCCTGGGCAATCGCGGGGTCTAAGCGCGGGGACGCGGAGATTGCCGGCCCAGCAAACTCACGGGTCTGGTGCACGGGATACAGGTTCGGATACAGATTCTGCAGCCACGTTGGGACCATCGCTGCATCGGCTTCGCCGGCAAAGACGATCTCTACCGTATTGCGCCAGGAAGAAGCGGCGGAGCGGACGTCCGGCTGCTGCATGGGATTGGGATAAAGCTCAAGCAACAATGCAAAGCCGAGGTTGGGGGCTGGCATGCACACTACCCGTCTGGCGACTAATCCACGAAGCGGGTCGTCACCTTCAAGCGGATCCATGGTCAGCAGTGAATAGCTAGTGGATTCGGCTGACTTTACTAGCGGCTGATAGCCAAAATACTGAGCGCGATAGTCGACAAAATGCGCCTCTTCAAAGGCGAGGTCTATATCGCTCCGACTGCGCAAATCGCTCCAGTAAAAATGGTAGTTACGTGACGTCACCAATTCGAAGGTATGACCTGTCGATTTGTTTAAGTAGTCGAGCAGTGGGGCATATACGTCCCGGGCTAAATCTTCGGTGTAGGTAGGTTCAACGGCGAATTTGAGATTTTCCGCCGATGCGGTTTGTACTGCGAAACTCGTGATAGCCAACATCACGCCCACTACGCGGTTTCCCATTTCCCGTTTCATGCCGATCCCTCCCTGTGCCATCAGTTCAGTCCTAGCATGTTCGTTGAATAAATTCCACGCTCCCTAGCGCCTCATTAAATGCCCAGATTTTGCGATTAAGGCGATTAAGGCGATTGTGTGATTGCCGTATGTCGCCACTGCACGTCGGTATCGCGGACACGCAGTTGCCCGCCGTCAAGCGCCTCCTGTGACACCGCAGCCAGCGCGTCGCCACCGGGTAGCGCTTCGACTATGTGCCCTACGGTCTTTCCGGCGCTCACGATATTGTCGCCGTCGCTCATACTATTGGTCGTCTCAATCAAGGCTAATGAACGCTTGTTCCGGCCTAGATAATGAGTCCGGGCAATGATTTCCTGCCCTGGGTAACAACCCTTGGATAACAACCCTTGGATAAGCTCACGGCGTGCAATTGATGCAGGAGTAGCGAATGGCTCAGGTGCTGATCGCTGCTGGCGGTGCTCACAATCGCCAACCCGGCAGCTAACCTCGCATGTTCCCAGGCCTGAATCGATCGGTCCGTTTTGGCTGCATCCGCAGGGCCTAGACTTAGCGTCAAATTCCAGCCTGCAGGTAGCTGATTGGCCACCCAGCAGTGTTCGCCAATTTCATCATTTCGTTGCAATTGTTGATCGACTTCGGTGTCGTTGGTCGACCTGATGGCGGCCAAGCTCACGTCCATATGCAGGTGTATTTTCAGCTTACTGCGCAGCAGATAGCGACTAAGGTGTATTTGCAATGACTGCGCAAGATCGCCGTTTACCAACCACAGCCATCGTTGTTGATTAACTCGGAGCAGCGGCCCCGTGCCGAGCACTCGACCTTTCAGCGAGCACAGCGCTGCCCAGCGCCAACTGCCGTCCGTCAGCTCGCGCAAATCGGTCGCCAGTTGTGCCTGCAGAAAAGTCTGGGCGTCGGCGCCGCCAAATTCAATCACAGCGTAGGATTTGGACATGCGTTTGCGTTTCCCTTGACCTGTTGAGGTAATTCATCTTGCGGCGCTAGAGATGGAATATTACGCTTGCCGGATGAATGAAGAGTATCCAAGCACGACGGCCGACGATCAGGAGGCTCAACCTGACGTCAACGAGCATGCTGACCAAAAGGACACGCCGAGGCCTGCAGAATCCGGCGGACGGCGTGGTCCAGAGCCGACGCGTTACGGGGATTGGGAGAAAAATGGGCGCTGCATCGACTTTTGATGCAGTATCCATGGGTCCGCGAGCGGGCCGTCATCACTGATCAATAGAGCTTTAACACCTGTCTGTCTGGGGTAGCACATGAGTACGACCTCGTCCCAAGGGGACAAACGGCCCGTTTCGCCGTTCATGATCGGGCCGTACTACCGGCCGCAACTGACCTCGATTCT
>QIMA01000194.1 GCA_003233535.1 Rhodanobacteraceae bacterium | reverse complement strand
GTCTCGGGAAATCAGTGCGTTAGCGGTGTGCGCGTCTCGGCATGTTTCTTGCGTGGTTCTTAATGCATAGCCTTCGGACGAAGGGACACAGGAGTAACAGATGAGTTCAGGACAGGGCACCGCCGGCAACGTTATCGCCGCTTTGTGCAGTTTCTTTATCCCGGGTCTGGGGCAACTGGTTCAGGGTCGTTTGTTGGCTGCACTGGTGCATTTCGTGCTGGCTACGATCCTTTGGCTGATTCTGCTGGGCTGGGTGGTACATCTGTGGTCGATTATTGATGCCGCCATGTATAAGCCGCGCTCGAACTACTACGCCTGACGTCATTAGCCCGGAGTTTCATGAACTCGCGCGATGATCGCGCAGGACATTGATTGTCCAGTGGTTTTTTCTGCAGGAGCGGTGTAGTGGTTCATACACCCGACTGAGGATTATCGCTGGGCGATCAAGGGCCTAGCGAGGGCGCGTGAAGTTTATGAAATTCCGGGTTAGTCGTCGTCTTTGCTGATCAACGGCAAGGATCAATGAAGGATTGACGAACGCTGTGCGCGGCACTGGACGTGCTGCGCACAGAACTCGCTGATATGCGGCCAGCACCGGGACATCCCCATAAGAGCCGGATGCTGGCACGCGCGACTGCACGGTCAGTAACAGCCATCGAGTACGAGTCGCACTTAGCAATTGTTCGGCGCGCGGGATATCCAACTGACCAGCCACCGGTTAACCTTTGGCCATGCCAAAGATCAAGTCGAAACCCAAGCGCGTCATCCCCTCGACCTTAGCGCCCGCAGCGCCACAGCCGCGACCCAAGCCCAGACCCTCCAAAGCCAGCAAGTGGCGCGCCTTGGCCTTGATAGGCGTCCACGTGTTGATGGCGCTGCATATCGCCCACTGGCTCAGCACCGGCTCGACGGTAACTCCGGTCGAACCGTCGGAGGCGATGGCGTTTAGCCAGAACTCGGTGATCAACGCCGGGCTGATTTTCTTTGCCGCCATGATCCTGCTTACGGCCGTGTTTGGGCGCTTTTTCTGCGGTTGGGGCTGCCACTTGGTGGCGCTGCAGGATTTGTGTCGGCACTGGATGCTGAAAATCGGCATTCGACCGCGGCCGTTCAAGTCGCGCGCACTGGCCTGGGTACCCACGCTGGCATTCGTGTACATGTTTATTTGGCCGCTGCTTTATCGCCTTTGGATCGGCGATTCTCTGGCCATTCGCGCTGTGGAACTGACGACGCCGCATTTTTGGGCGACCTTTCCTGGTCTCGTCGTGGGTGTGCTCACTTTGTTAGTTTGTGGCTTCGCCTGCGTCTACTTTCTCGGTGCGAAGGGCTTTTGTACCTATGCCTGTCCCTATGGCGCTGCATTCGCGGCGGCCGACCGGGTGGCGCCGATCCGCATACGCGTCACTGATGCCTGCGAACAGTGTGGCCACTGCACCGCCGTGTGCAGCTCTAACATACGCGTGCACGAGGAAGTTCGGGACTGGGGCATGGTCGTATCGCCCGGCTGCATGAAGTGCCAGGACTGCGTTAGCGTCTGCCCCAAGGGTGCGCTGTACTACGGCGCGGGACCGATTCCGCTGATGGCGAAGCGGCGGACGGACCCGTCGACCAAGCCACCTAAGCGCCCTGCACGGGGAGATGAGTTACTGCTCGTGCTGGCGTTCGCGAGTAGTTTTCTAATCGTTCGCGGGCTGTACGGACTAGTGCCGTTTCTGATGTCACTCGGGGTGGCCGCAGTAATAGCGTTTTTAGCGCTAACGACCTTACGTCTGTTTCGGCAATCCACGGTTGGGCAATCGGGTCTACGCCTAAAAAGTGCCGGCAAGTTGTTGCCGCTAGGCAGACATTACCTAGCCTTAATGACGGTACTTGCCGTCTTCATGGCGCACAGTGCGGCGGTCCGGACACTAGACTTCATGGGTAACTCAGCTTACGAACGGACGGCCATCGTTCGTCAGGCTCGGCTCGCAGATCCTAGGGCGGACGAGGCCCCACCCGAGTGGGCAATAACGCAGGCCAGTAGCGGGATCGGGTATCTGCAAGCGGTAGAGCGTTGGGGACTGTTTGACACTTTTGGCAACTCCGCGCGTTTGGCGTGGATGCACGCATTGGTTGGCAGCGACGATCGCGATTGAAGGTGACGAGTTGGCGTCGGAGATGCACCAACTGCTGGCTCTGAACCGAGCCTCCAATGGCGACAGCGAGGGGGCCATTGCTCATTGGCAAAGTGCCCTGGAGCTGCGCCCGGATTTGCAGGAGCCGTATTTGGGGTTGGGCCTGTACCATGCGCGTCGCGGTGATCTCATCGCTGCAAAAGAGATTTTTGACCGCGGCGCGGCGCAAATCGAAATCTCCGCCGAGTTGTTTTACAATGCCGGTTTGGCGCGTGCACTCCTTGGGCAGTCAGAGCAATCGTTGCCGCTGTTCGAGCGCGCGCTCGCGATCAATCCGCAGTACCGCCAGGCCAGAGAGAACCTTGCCGGCATGTACGCCAGTCTTGGTGATTTCACACGCAGCGTGGGACACTATGCGGTGGCGGTAGAGCAAGCTCCAGACGACGCGGATACGCGCGTGCTGCTGGCGCGTGCGCTGCTCGGTCTTGGAAATCGCGATGCTGCGATTGAAGAACTGACTATGGCTTCCCAACTTGCACCGGAAAACCGTGAGATAAAGCAATTTCTTCGGCAGATTACTGGCGACGGATAGTGCAATAAGCTATCTTTGGCAGCTGTTGATAAACCAATCTAACGGCTGGATGACGGCCATGGAGCATTAGAATGCTGAACAGGTCGATCCGTTTGAGTTTTTTAGCAGCATTGTCGCTGCTAGTCGCGCCAGTTGTTGGGGTCGCGGAAGAAGTTGCGCCCGCCGCGCCTGAAGGCGCTGCCGCTGTCGGTCCAGACGTGACCGTTTGGTCGCTGCCCAATATCAGTAACAGCTCTTCTGGCGACGGGATCCGCGGTTACTCAATCGGAACGACCTCGTGCAACACGGGCACCGAGCCGCTGGAGTGGTGCGACAACGCAGGCGGTTGTTCGAACGGTGTCGTCAGCGCCACCCCGAACGAGCATCCGGTTATTGCGCAAAATATCTACCGCTTGAAAAACGGGCGGATGGATCAAATCGGTGCCAGCTGGTTGAAACACGGCTTCTTTTCGCTCAATCAGTCGGAATCGACCTGTGGTGACGGTAGCTGCGAATTTCCACCGCTCGGTGGAGATCAACTGGGCGTTGGCTGCACCGATCCTTACGGTTCCGGTCTCAATGGCAGCCGTCCGCTCGGCCGTAAATCGGAGGTCAACCCGGCGACCGGTGATTTTCCGTTCCCGGCCGGTGGCGGTGGAGCCTCGGCGTTGGCGTGGAATCAGCGCGCAGCGGTGAAAGAGTCGGACCTGATCGCTGCTCAGAATCCCGGAGCTCGTTATTTCATCGAAGGACATTACGTTGCAGCGGACGATGCTTTGGCCGGGAATGGTCTGAACAACGCCTCGTATCGAGAAGTTCGGGTCGAGGCCGGTTCGTTCAATCTCAGGTTTCTACCTGGGGAAGGTACCGTTCGCGAAAAGGCTGCCATTGAAGCATGGAAGGATATCGATCCAGAAGTGGAGCTGCTAAAGCTCGATATGCGCGCCAATGGCGTGACAGAGCGTTTTCATATTGCAAGAAAGGTTACTCAGCCAAGCCCCGGTTTGTGGCACTACGAGTACGCCGTTCACAACTTGAATTCGGATCGTTCAGGCGCTCGTTTGACCATCAACTTCTTCAGCAGTCCGGTGATTACCGCTACGGGCTTTAGCGACATCGATGCGCACTCCAATGAGCCGTATGACACCACGGACTGGACTGCAGTCGTAACCCCCAACAGCGTTGAGTGGGAAGCCCCGCCATTCCCCGCCTTCCCGGATGATGCGAACGCCATCCGCTGGGGCAATACCTACAACTTTTGGTTTGATTCCAGCTACCCACCGACAGAAATTTCCAGCCATTCACTGGGCCTGTTCAAGGCGGGAATCCCGGCTGAAGAGATCTTCTGGACCGGCAATGGCGTGATGTTCGCCGATAGCATGGAAAGCAACTAGCGCGGTAAGCCAAGCCACAATCCGATTGTGAACGCCGCTCGGGAAACCGGGCGGCGTTTTTTGTACCTTTTTGCCGGCTAACCGGAGCAAATGGCCTG
>QIMA01000108.1 GCA_003233535.1 Rhodanobacteraceae bacterium | reverse complement strand
CTTCACGCGCCCTCGCTAGGCCCTTGATCGCCCAGCGATTTTTCCTCAGTCGGGTGTATGAACCACTACACCGCTCCTTCGGAAAAACCACCGGGCAATCAATGTCCTGCGCGATCATCGCGCGAGTTCATGAAATATCCGGGCTAGGGCGTCGGGCAAAGGTGTCGGAGTTTTGGCGCTGGCAGCGCTCGGCCAAAGCGTGGGCTCCATTACCATCGCCGCTGGCGATGGGCGCAATAGCCCCGTAGGCTAACGCTAACTGTTCTAACGAGCGCATGATGAGCCCCTTGCAACTAAGCCACTTGCGACTATTGCGGACTGCAGGTCTGGTGATCTGGGGTTGCATAGCGCTGGGATTGACGGTGGTAGTGCGTCAGTCCAGCACGCCGATTGCAACTTGGCAGGTGTATGGCTGGTGGATCACCTGGGCTATCTTCGGTGTGACGTTTTGGCTGGCATTGCGCGAGTTGGCCGGTGCCGGCCGAACTTGGATGTTTCTGATCCTGGTGCCAACGATTTCCGGGTCTGCCGTAGCTCTGAGCTATTTCACTCAAAGTGGATTGGGCGCGATTTTCCTGATTGTGTCGGCGGGGGTGTTGCCCTGGGCGCTGCGCAAGCCGTGGCCGGCGGTGTTTCTCGTTCTCCAGAGCTTGGCGATGATTCCAGTATTTGCCGGGTTGCGAGACTTCACTTGGTTAGAGGGGATTATTCAGGCTGGTCTTTACGGCGGAATTTCCTGCTTCCCTTTTATAACGAGTGTGGTCGCTCTTCGCCAGGCGGAGGACCGCGAAGAGCTATGGCGAGTAAACGGGGAGTTACGTGCGGCTCAGTTTATGCTGGCTGAAAGCGAGCGGACTGGCGAGCGACTGCGGATTTCTCGAGAATTACATGATCTGGTTGGGCACCACCTGACTGCGCTCAGCCTGAATCTGGAAGTGGCGAGCCATTTGGTCGAGGGCAAGGCGTTAGAGCACGTCAATCGATCGCAGTCGCTGAGCAGGCTGCTGCTATCGGACGTGCGCCAGGTGGTGAGCACGCTGCGTGAGGGCGACTTGGTTGACATCGGCGAGGCCTTAAAGCGGCTCAGCGAGGGAGTGCCGAAACCGGAAATTCATCTGCAGGTGCCGGAAGAGGTGACCATGGTCGCCGCCGGTCACGCGCAGGTAGTGCTGCGGTTCGTCCAAGAAGCGATTACCAATGCCGTTAAGCATGCGCAGGCACAAAACTTGTGGGTCACGTTGCGCCGAGCAGACAATGGCTTCGAAGTGGTGGCTCGGGATGATGGGCGCGGCTCTAAGGTGGTAACGGCCGGCAACGGTCTAAAGGGGATGCAAGAGCGGGTGGCCCAGCTAGGTGGCCATCTAGATATAGAAACTGGGCCCGGCATGGGCTTCGTATTGATGGCATGGCTACCGATGGAGTCGACAGTATGATCAACGTGTATCTGGTGGATGATCAAACCCTAGTGCGGCAGGGCATACGCAGCTTGCTGGAGCTGGCAGATGATATGAATATCATCGGCGAGGCTACCGATGGTGCCGAGGCGATCGAAAGACTGCCCACATGCGGGGCTGACGTCGTGTTGTTGGACATGCGCATGCCCAGCAAGTCCGGCTTAGACGTGCTGCAGGAACTCAACGCGGCCGGCACGCTGCCGCCGACAATCATCCTGACCACCTTCGACGACGATCACATGGTGCTTGGCGGACTGCGCGCCGGTGCCCGCGGCTTTCTGCTCAAAGACGTTTCTTTGGAGCAGTTGGTGGGGGCGATCAGAACCGTTGCCGGTGGCGGAACGCTGGTCCAGCCAGTATTGACCGAACGGCTCATGAAAGGCATCGAGAATCTCGACAATCAGTTCGCTAGTTTGGATCAGCCCGATCCGTTGACCGAGCGAGAGACCGAGATCTTGCGCCTGATGGCCGGCGGCTACAGCAACAAGGAGATCGCCCGGTCACTGGATGTCGCCGAAGGCACGGTGAAGAACCACGTGTCGAACATCCTGTCCAAACTGGGTGTTCGTGATCGAACTCGTGCCGTTCTTAAGGCGCTGGAGCTTAAATTGATCTAGCCCGGATATTTCATGAACTCGCGCGATGATCGCGCAGGACATTGATTGCCCAGTGGTTTTTCCGTAGTGGTTCATACACCCGACGGAGGAAAAGTCGCTGGGCGATCAAGGGCCTAGCGAGGGCGCGTGAAGTTTATGAAATTCCGGGCTAGAGCCCGCCGTGATTGTTGTAAACGGCGCTACTATTAGCCAAGCGATCACCCGGGGAAGGATCCCATGCATGCGTAAATATTTCGGTACGGATGGCATCCGTGGACACGTCGGCGTAGAGCCGATTACCGCAGACTTTTGCGTTCGTTTGGGGCGTGCAGCAGGGCGGGTGCTCGGAGCAGACCATCCGCGGCCGAAAGTTTTGATTGGCAAGGACACTCGGCTATCGGGCTACATGCTGGAGTCGGCCATGGAGGCAGGTCTGAGCGCCGCAGGCGTCGACGTGGTTCTACTCGGTCCAATGACCACGCCGGCCGTGGCCCACTTGACCCACAGTGAGGGCGCGCAGGCCGGCGTCGTCATCAGCGCCTCGCACAATCCGTATCACGACAACGGTATCAAGTTCTTTACTGCCGGCGGTGAGAAGCTACCCGATCGTGTCGAGCTGGCGATTGAGGCAGCGCTGGACGAACCATTCAGCACCGTAGAGCCGAACCGACTCGGGCGCGCAGCGCGCTTAGAAAACGCGGGGCAGCGTTACGTGGACTACTGTCTGCAGACACTGACCAAGCCGTTACCCGAACTTAAGGGCAAGCGTTTAGTGCTCGATTGCGCTCATGGCGCGGGCTATCGAGTCGGGCCGGCTTTGTTCGAACGGTTAGGCATGCAGTTGGAGTTGATCGGTGCGGAGCCGGATGGTTTCAACATCAATGCTGGGTGTGGTGCGACCGACCTGGATCTGCTCATTTCTACGGTTAAGGAACGCAATGCCGACTTAGGTCTGGCGTTGGATGGCGACGGCGATCGATTAATGCTGGTTTCGCAATCAGGCCGGGTAGTCGACGGCGACGACATGCTCTACCTGCTCGCGCGTCGCTGGCAGCAGTTGGGTCAGTTGCGTGGACCGATGGTTGGAACCGCGATGACCAATTTCGGCATCGAGCAGGCGCTGGGCGTGCTGGGCATAGCCTTTGATCGTGCGGCGGTGGGCGATCGCTACGTGCTGGAGCGCATGAAACAGCACGGCAGCAACCTTGGCGGTGAGGCATCGGGGCACGTGTTGTGCCTGGATCGAGCGACCACAGGTGATGCACTGGTGACCGCTTTGGCGGTACTGGAGGCTCTCGATGGGCGCGTCAACGAATTGGACTCGCACCTGCAACACGTGCGGCGCGTACCGCAGGTGACCGTCAACGTGCGCTTGGCAGGCAACGGCAAGGGTAGGGCAACTGAGCCTGACGTGGTCGCTGCCAAAGTGGCGGTGGAGGAACAGCTTAGCGGCCGTGGTCGCGTGGTTCTGCGACCATCGGGCACCGAGCCGGTATTGCGGGTGACCGTGGAGGGGCCGGATGAAGCGGAGGTTTCTGCGCTGGCCGTGCAATTGGCTGCTGTCGTTCGCGCGTCCTGATCGCTTGTCTACCTAGCTTTACTTGATTTAGCGGCGCGCAATCTCACCACTACGGGTCGCTAAATCGAGATCCCCTCCGTGTCCTTTCGGCTATCGAAATTCTAAGT
>QIMA01000445.1 GCA_003233535.1 Rhodanobacteraceae bacterium | reverse complement strand
CTGCAAATAGAAAATATTCTGCAAGTACAGCGTCAATTTCTGTTCGTCAGCGAAAACGGGAACAAGCGCGGGTTTTGGCGCCGACAGACAGTCAGTATTTGGCGGGATTCAGGAATTACAGACACAAAAAACCCCGCAAGAGCGGGGCTTAATGTGGGGCTGGGTTCGATAACAAACCGCTGGAACCCCGTATTGGCTGGGGGACTAGGATTCGAACCTAGACTGGCGGAGTCAGAGTCCGCTGTCCTACCGTTAGACGATCCCCCAACGTAGCTACGAGCAGCGTTATTAGCGCTTGCTGTACTGCGTGGCGCGACGGGCTTTGTGCAGACCGACTTTCTTACGTTCAACTTCACGAGCGTCGCGGGTCAGCAGGCCGGCGCGACGAAGGTCGACTCGCAGCTCTTCGTTCCAATCGAGCAGGGCGCGGGCTAAGCCCAGACGTACGGCGCCAGCTTGTCCGTTGGAACCACCACCGGTAACGGTGGCGAGCACGTCGAAACGATCACCGGTGCTGGTGGCTTCGAGCGGCTGACGAACGACCATGCGCGAGGTCTCGCGACCAAAATACTCTTCCACTGGGCGGCCGTTAATGATGATGCGGCCGGTGCCGGCGCGCAGGAACACGCGGGCTGTGGAGGATTTGCGACGGCCGGTGCCGTAGTTTTGCTGAATCGCCATAACTTTGTGTCTTCCGTACCTGGGTTAGGTCGAGGGATTAGAGGTCGAGTGCGACGGGCTGCTGCGCGGTATGCGGGTGCTCAGTGCCACCGTACACTTTCAGCTTGCGATACATCGCTCGGCCCAGCGGGTTCTTCGGCAGCATTCCCTTGACCGCGATTTCAATCACGCGCTCGGGGTGCTTAGCCAGCAGATCCTTCAGGGCAATAGTCTTCAAGTTGCCGATGTGGCCGGTGAATCGATGGTACTTTTTGTCCTGCAACTTGTTGCCAGTCACCGCGATTTTCTCGGCGTTGATGACAATCATGTAATCGCCGGTATCACAATGCGGCGTATAGACAGGCTTGTGCTTGCCGCGTAGGCGGCTAGCTAGCGCAGAGGCCAAACGGCCCAAGGTCTTACCTGCAGCATCGACGATATACCAGTCGCGCTGTACAGTTTGCGCGTTTGCGCTGACGGTTTTCATGGCAACAAATCCGTGGTGTAGCTGGAGAGAAGAACCGCGAAGCTTACCCGGCGATTTAGCAGCGCGCAAGAGCCCGCAGCCAATCATTCAGCCGAAACTCGGTTCGAGCGGCTGGGATTGTCTGTGCCGGACGCTGCTTTCGCCCAAAGATGGCGATGCATCCGGTGAATTCGCGTTAGCCACAAAGTTTAGCATGAGCGAATCGTTCGCTGAGAACGAGCGCTCCCGACCGCCACATCGTTTGCGCATTCGCTAACGTAGACTAGCGGCGAACTTCTCGTGGCTGCTGATTGCTAATGACGCGTTTTGAGCGCCCCTGGTGGGACGTGGTGTTTTCCGAACTCGATCGAGGCTTGCGTACGCTGGCGGCTCCGCCTGTGGGAACTGGCCGAGAGAGCCCGGCCGCTGCCTTGAGCAAGGACCAGTGTGACGCCAAGCTTAGCGATGACGACCGACGCCATGCGGCAGGGCTGATGCGGATTAATCACGCCGGTGAGATTTGCGCCCAGGCGCTGTACTTCGGCCACGCCCGCGTGGCGCGCGACCCGGCGGTTGAGGAAAAGCTGCTGCATGCGGCGGACGAAGAGGGTGATCATCTGGCCTGGTGCCGTCAGCGACTCGAACAGTTGGAGTCGCGACCGAGTTTCTTCGACCCCGTTTGGTATGCCGGCTCCTACGCGCTGGGTATTGCCGCCGGTCTGGGTAGCGATCGCTGGAACCTCGGCTTCGTGGTGGAAACTGAACGCCAAGTGGAAGCGCATCTGGGCGAGCATCTGCAGATCCTGCCGGAAGGTGACAGCGTTAGCCGTGCGATCGTTGGCGTAATGCAGGTGGAAGAGGCCGAGCACGCTGAGATGGCCGAGGAGGCCGGTGCAAGCCAATTGCCCTGGCCGATTCCAGCGTTGATGCGACGCGCGGCCGGCGTGATGAAGGCGGTGGCTTACCGGATTTAAGCGGTGGCCAGTGGCGCGGATTGCTCAGAGGCAGTGGTATCGCGGCACGCTCGCAACGCCTAACCGCCGGACTCATTTAACCCGGAATTTCATAAACTTCACGCGCCCTCGCTAGGCCCTTGATCGCCAGCGACTTTTCCTCCGTCGGGGTATGAACCACTACACCGCTCCTGCGGAAAAACCACTGGCCTACCAATGTCCTGCGCGAGCATCGCGCGAGTTCATGAAATATCCGGGCTAACTGCGTCATTCCGGCGCGCTCTTGGCCAGAATCCAGTGACCCTGAACCTGCTCTGAGGCCAAGATAAGGTTGCTGGATTCCCGCCAGGACTACGCCCCCCGCAGTGCCACCGTCACCGGCAATCGTGCCGCACGAATTGCCGGTAGCAGTCCGCCGATGAAGCCCAGTACCAGCGCCATGACTAGGCCCATCAGCATCAGCTGCGGCGTAACTTGGAACTCAAAGGCAACCTGGGTAAAACCCTGGCCCAGCGTCGACGCGCTGTAGCCGTTGAACAGCAGCCAGCTGATCGCCGCGCCGAAAACCCCGCCAACCAACGCCAGTGCCACCGACTCGGCGACTACCGAGATCACTACTGCGGCGTTGCCGAAGCCGATCGCGCGCAGGGTGGCGATCTCGACGGTGCGCGTGGAGACGGCGGCGTACATGGTGTTGAGCGCGGCGAACAGCGCGCCCAGGCCCATGATCGTTCCCACCACGCTGGCGAGTACGCCGATCATTGTGCTGAACTGACCGCTTTGTCCGCTGAAATACTCACGTTCGCGTTCGACGTCGACATTCACTCGGGGGTCTGAGTCCAGCGCTGCTTTGAAGACGTCGAAATCTTCTTTGGCCTCCAGCTGCATAAGCACGGAGGAACTGCCGGTGCGGCCGAAGGCGGTCTGCGCAGTGGCCAGATCAGCCCACAGCTCGCTGTCGTGGGAGTCGCCAGTTTCGAATACGCCGACGACCGTCCAGTCACCACCTCGAAAGCGCATCTTTGAACCAATCGATACGCCCTCGAAGGAATTCAGCGCCGCCTTGCCGACGATTACTTCCTGTAGGCCGGGCTCGAATTTGCGCCCCTCGATCATCCGTAGCTCAGGGCGGATGTCGAAACCCACCTGCTCAATCGCGCGCAGCGTGACATTAAAGGAACCGCCGCGCGCCTTGGAGGCGAACTCGGTGATCACGATCATTTCGGACGAGCCGACGAGGCTGCCGCTGGCGCCGCGCGTGTCTTTGATCGCCTGCACGTCTGCGGCTGATAATCCGGAATTCAGCTCGGCGCTGGCGCCGCCGCGGAGTACCAGCGCGCGGTCATCGCGACCGGTGGCGCCCAGGGTGGATTCAAAACCCTTGGACATGGCCAATAGCGCGGTGAGTACGCCGACCACGCCGGCAATGCCGATGACGATGACCAAGCTGGAGCCCAAACGTCCGCCCAGGCTGCGTAGGTTAAGGCCGGTT
>QIMA01000267.1 GCA_003233535.1 Rhodanobacteraceae bacterium | reverse complement strand
GGCGTTCTCGCGTTGAAATCAGCGCTCGGGGCCCGAAATCAGCCTATTGATCAACCCATCCGCGAAATTACACCGATGAAATCGCTCTGCTCTTGGAACGCTATGTGTCCCCGGTTTCATTGGCCACGGTCAGGCTGTGGGCGAAGTGTGTGCCAGGCTGTGGACATCGCTGGGGCAGCAAGCTGCCCCAGCGATGTCCACATTCCAACGAGTTGCAACGCAGCCAGTTAGGGAGCCACCCACGCCGCGTCATAGGCATCGCGCAGCAAGGCACAGGTTGCGGCGCCGCCGGGACCGCCGCGCGAATTGATCAGCAACACCGCTTGTACCTGGATTGGATAGTCCATCATGCAGGTCGCGGCGCCGGCCGCAGTGCTGCCAGAATTGGAATCTCCACCGTGTGCGCGATAGCTACCGAAATCGCCGTCGAGTTGAGCGGCAAACGATTGCGGGTTGAGCCAGCCCAACCTGCTGGCGTTCATTTCACTGCGCATCGCAGCGTTGACAATGTGGTTGCTATGGCGCAAGTACGCGAGCACGCGGGCCAGCTCAACCGCGGAAAGATAGAAGCCGGTTGCTCCGCAGACACGCTGATAATTGCCGGCGATGGCGTGGTCGAGCAGGTCCGCCATATTGTTGTTGTTGATGTTGTAGTACAGGGTTTGTTGGCTTGGTGTTTCGCGTGGCTGGCAGGCAGTCGGCGCCATTCCAGTCGCTTCGAATACGAGCAGTGAGGTCAGTTCGCTAAAGCTTGCGGAGTAGACCTCATCCTCGTTGCTCATAGCGCCGTCCATCTGCAGGGTGTGATAAGCCTCGCCGTAGAGCATCACCGGCACCAACACGCGCAGCAGCGCAAAGTTGGCGTTGACGTAGGGCGTTGCTTGACCTTCATCGAGCATATTGCTCGGAATGATTCCGGCGGCGATCACATTGCGCAGCGTCTGCACGCTTTGGCCGCTGACACCGCCGGTCTGCGCGCCCGGACTGGCTCCGCTAGCGCCGACATCCAGCCCGCTGCGATGGCTCATCAAATGGCGAAAGGTGATCGCGCTGATGTTGCTGCCTTGGGCCCAATAGCTGGGCAGATAGCTGGAAATACTGGCGTCCAACGAGACGCCAGTGAGTTGCAGGGTACGCAGCATCGCCAGGCTGCTGATGGTTTTGGCGATGCTAGCGATGTACATCGGCTTATTCGGCGATTGCAAGGTGTTGCGCGGGTTTCCCCTGCGCGCAATGCCCTCGCCATCGGCGGCATACAGCAGGCCATTGCGGACAATCGCATAGCTGTATCCGACCGCTTGATCCTCCATGCGTTGGCGTAGTTCTTGCTCAAATAGGTCGATATCGAAAGTCGCCACGTTGGCCGCAAAATCGGTGGCGCCACCAAAGTGGTGCAGCGCCAGGGAATGATTTCCGCGCGCGAGCGCCAGATCGCCAGCCCTCAGCAGGGACTGAAGTTGCTGCAGCTGATAGCTGGGTGCACCGGCTCGGGTGGCGACGCGCTGCAGTTGTGCGGCAATTTCGCGAGCCGCCAAACTCAGCTGTTGACGCTGCCGTTGAACGAAAGCGTGACCCCGGTGCGATGGACTCATCGCGACCTTGGACAGTGACTTGCTGGCGCGCAGCAACCGGTCGAACTGCTCTAACCATGGCGTTTCCGAACCGTAGGCGGCAACGGACTGGCGCAAGATCAGCAGCACCGACTTCAGCTGATCACGATCGGCAGGGGTCAGCGAGGCGGCCCGTGTGGTCGACCACGCAAACAGGTCCTGATGAACGGCGCGCAACACGCTCGCGGCGACCGCTGTTGGCGTGGTCGCAGCAGGCTGCACGATTCCGACGAATTGATCGCGGCCCGGAGACAAGTCACGTGCGCCGACTGGCGAGATCAGACCGAGGGCGGCAACCAAGGCAACGCCGGCCATGCAAGGACCCAGTGTTTGAGACAGACCGTGAACTTTGATTCGCTTGATTTTCATCGACGTATTCCTTGAGCGGGAACGCAACTCGGATTAAGTGACGTTGCATAGCAATACGTATTTGCAATTCGAAAACGACATAAGCTGACGAATCGATGCGCTGCGACGACCCGATCGCTGCTCGGCACCGCCAAGGGTTTATCCCTATTGGCGACCGGGCTCGCGCCTACCCAGAGCAGCAGCACCGCCTTCCAGGAGCAACTTTATGTCTCGCGTACTGATCCCGCTTCCTTGCTATGACTTGAAGCCTGGGGCAAAGCCTGGGACATACATTCGGCGTCGTGTTGAGGCATCAATGCCTCGCGCTGAGGCATCAATGCCTCGCGCCATGGTGAGATCGACAAACTTGGCTTCCTTAACACACGCACGGACTTTTGATGTCCATGTCCCGAATCAGATTATCGCCAGGCCGGATGACCGTTGCTTCACCAGCATTGCATTGGGGTACGGGCGGGAACTCCTTAGCCCGGATATTTCATAAACTTCACGCGCCCTCGCTAGGCCCTTGATCGCCCAGCGATTTTTTCTCAGTCGGGTGTATGAACCACTA
>QIMA01000488.1 GCA_003233535.1 Rhodanobacteraceae bacterium | reverse complement strand
CGATCTAGCGCGATGGCACCCAACAGGCCGCGCAGGTCACTGGTTCTTCTGATGATGGGCCCTTAGCGCCGTAGCAGCTTTCGATGCCGCCTGTACGGATCAGTCACTTCGAGTCGTTAGCCAACATCGCAAGCGCGATCGACTATCTGGCTTCGCAAGTCGTCGCCCCTGTTCAATCCACTAAGTCCGCAAAAACATGATGGAACAGCGCGCAGGACCTCAGGGCGCGGAACAGCGCCTGTAGTTGTTCGCGTTGTCTGGCGACTTCGGTCGCGCCATAGCGATCGCTGAATTGGTCAAGGACGACATCTAAGCCTGCGCCTCGAAACATGCTGGTGAGCATGCGCAGTTCGGTGGTGTTGAAGTCGAGGCCGATCACGTTTTCGAAGCGATCGGTATGACCGGTCATTTCGGCGACCCAGGCCATTACTAGCTCGACCGGATCATCGAAGCCGAACTCGCGCTGCACGAGGCGCAGCAGGTCCTGCCGATCAAAGACGTTGAGCAATAGCGCCAGCAGGAAGCGGTGTCCTGGATCGTGCAGCTTGGCTCGGTATTTGACGATGGACCGGCTAAGCAGATCGTTATGTGTCGATAGATGCAACAGTCTGCGCTGCTTGGGGGGTAATGCGGTGCATAGGGCAGATAGGTCCCGTGCCTGTGCTGGATCGGCGGAGAGCTGAACTTGTTCGGAGATCAGCATATAAGCCAGAAAGAGATCGGCACTGGCCAGTACACGCTGCAGATGAGCGCGCGCACTGTCGGCATCCAGTAGGAGCAACATGCGCAGAAATTGCAGCTTGCGAATGGTTGGTGCGTGGCGCTGAAAGGGGTCGAGTGCGAGCCCGGGCCAGCGGTAGTCGTATTGCACCTCCGAGTTAGTGTCGTCGGTGATCGTACGGATCACGATGGTCACCGAAGGTCGGTCCATGTGAAACAACGAATGAATCAAACTGCTGCCGCGGCGGATGGCGCGGGTGTCACCCTTGTTCAGAACTTCAATATCCAGCAGCCGCAGGCGACCGGCGATAGCGCGCTGCATGTGCGCTGGCGCTTGCCAAGCCTCAAATTCATAGCGGCTGTGAATGCTCGAACCGGCCAACACATGAAAGGCACCGCAGAAGGCGTGCTGATGGATGCTGGTAGTGCCGTCTAGCCAGGTGAGTGCGGAGATGTCGAAATGGCCGCCACGGTATAGCGACACCGGGGGTTCGGCGAACTTGCCGTCTAGGTCGGCTTGCTTGCACAGGGTGTTGGCGCCGAGCACGTAATCGACTAGATCGTTCTGGGTGATGTGTGCGGACGGGTTAAAGGTCGTCAGTTGCTTCACCGCAACGCGCTCGAGATTGGTATAGACCGATTCGCGATCCTCGCCGAGTTCGGCTGCCAGAGCGTCGCCGAGGCGCTTGAAGAAGGTTTCGACGGGATGCGCAGAATTCGCCGAGTCTGCGATTAGCGGTGCCGTTAACTGAGCGATTGGAGTGATTGCATCGTCGGGACTGTCTGTGTCGCAACAATGCTCGAGCGCGTGCCCGTGGCTCACTCCATTTCCCCGTCATAGTCCTCGTTGACGAAATGAAACAGCAATGATGCGGAACGATGCCCCTCCGGCAAGACCTCGCGACTGTGCAGCAATTCCCGACCTCTAAATATCAAAGCATCACCCACCCGTTGGAATACCGAATGCACGGACCCGTCCCGAGCTTTAAGCTTCAGCGCCCAAGGCGACCGCTGGTCGGCGTTCAGTGGTGCGCAGCTGAGCAACAGTGCAATGGTGTATTCGCAAGGCGGGCGATCGGTGTGCCAAGGGAGATCGCCCGCGACGTACAATGACGCGAAGCAGTAGGAAGGTTTGGTCCGTTGCCCTGCAAGCTGCGATACACGCTCGTTCAACTGATCGTGCCAGAACTTGGCGACCGGATGATTGTGTGCGACGAAGCGATGCGTCCCTTGCTCATCCAGGCGATGCAGAAAACCCTCCGCTGCAACGGCCTGAAAATAGCGGTCCAGTTCCGCGACGTGCTCAACTGGCAACAGATTGTCCAGGGTTACAAAAGCCTCAAGTTCGAATTGTGCGCGCGTAGCGTCCGAGTCCAAAGCCGATTCCGCGAGCCAGGGATGGGGTCGCTCGGTGGCGGTATCGCTTTGTGTGTGAGGATCAATCCGAACTGGCGCCCAGACGCTGCTGTGATGATGCGCTACGAAGCCGAGCGCTTGTTCAGACCATTCGGCCGGTAGGCTAAATCGCCAAGGAACCGAACTCTCACTGCCAATCGCCTCGATCTCGGCGCGGGATCGTAGCGGTCCCGAATCCGCAGGCCGATACTGTGGAACTGCGGAACCGCATTTGCGGCCGCGAACAGGCCAATTTGACACAGCTCGGTCGCTGCCTGCTCATCGATTTGCGCGACTTTAGAGCCATCGATCAATGTTGCGTAGAGGAAAGCGTGTGCGCTGGGTAGGTTCTCAGCATCGACCTCAACGGAGGAGTACGAAACGCCTCTGATGGGTGCTTCGATCAGAAACGTCGGCGGCTCCTCGTGGGAGTTAATGGAGATGTTGGCAGCTGGATTGAGAGCTAGGCTCAGGGGAGGGGAATGCATCTGGAAAGTCTCAGACCGGGACTGATGCGCCAATCAAGTTCCCTTCCACTGGGGCCAAAGGGCATCGTGGAGTAGGACATGGATGTCATTACGACACGCTGAGTCGGCGCACGTTGTAAATATGAAGAGGCGAGATTGCTCGCCCCTTCGCTTAGCGTGATGGACTAGCCTGCATCACGCTGATTATGGGGGGCCGGCGCCGGTCCGGGCCCGGGCACCTGCTCCGGGCCATATGTCCTGGTTGCAGTGCCGTTACGCGCCATGGTGTTTAACTGCTCGATGACATCGCTTGATACTTCCAATTTTTCCTGCGGTTTCTGATTCATCAAAATGGCCTTTTGTGGGTTGGATCACAGATTTGCTGCGCAAAGCAGCAAGGCTACGCTAGAGCGACGTTGCTGCAAGGTCAAGGGTGTATATGAGCTCATTGCCTTAGTTCGCCTAGGGTGGCAATCTCCCTTGTTGGCTGAAGACGACGAAAACCGACGAGATCAACGCTCCCATCCTCTTGACGATCGGAATCCTGCTTGCGCCCATGGCGTCGTTTGCGCAATCGGCGATCCCGCAGTCGAAGACCTGGAGCTTCAAGGAGATCATCGCCGACGATCATTACGCGGCACCGCCTTTCAAGAGCATTGTCCAAGGTAAGGGCGGATTGGTGTACGTTGCTGATCGCGTTGGGGTTCTTGAGTTTGACGGCGTCAAGTGGCATCGGCTGCCCCTGCCTGACGCGCTTGTAGTGACTGCTCTGGGTGTCACCGATGACGGCGAAATCATTGTTGGCGGCCC
>QIMA01000143.1 GCA_003233535.1 Rhodanobacteraceae bacterium | reverse complement strand
GGGGATGGGGATTACCCAGCACACCCGATCGGTGGCGACCATTCAGATGCTGCTCAATCTGCTGCTCTTGCGTGGCAATATCGGCCGGCCTGGCGCTGGCCCTTGCCCGGTGCGCGGGCACTCCAACGTGCAGGGCGACCGCACGATGGGCATCTATGAAAAGCCGACTGCCGCGTTCTTAGATCGGCTGCAGTCGGTGTACGGTTTCGACCCGCCGCGAGACGAAGGCCATGACGTGGTGGGCGCCATCGGCGCGATGTCGCGCGGGGAGATAGACGTGCTTTTCGCGCTGGGCGGGAATTTCGCCGCGGCGACGCCGGATACCACTGTCACCCACGCCGCACTGCGCCGCTGCAAGCTCACTGCGCACGTATCGACCAAGCTCAATCGCTCGCACATGGTGCGTGGGCAAGACGCGCTGATATTGCCCTGCTTGGGCCGAACTGAGATCGATATGCAGGCCGGCGGAGTGCAGGGCGTGACCGTGGAAGACTCGATGAGCATGGTGCACATCAGCACCGGCATGAACGCTCCGGCATCCACGCTGCTGCTGTCAGAGCCCGCCATCATTGCCAACCTCGCCGCTGCGACGTTGCCGCAGTCGGCGATTCCCTGGCTCGACCTGATTGCCGACTACGATCGCATTCGCGAGCAGATTGAACAGGTGATCGAGGGCTTCGAAGACTTCAACCGCCGGGTGCGCGTGCCGGGCGGCTTTCATCTGCGCAATTCGGCTCGCCAGCGCGAGTGGCGAACCGAGCGAGATCGGGCGCAGCTCATGGCTCATCCGTTGCAGCAATCGGACAGCTCCGATTCGACGCTACAGCTGATGACCGTGCGTAGCCACGATCAGTACAACACCACGGTCTACAGCAGCAGTGATCGCTATCGCGGGATTACTAACGAGCGCCGACCGCTGTTCATATCCGCTGTCGACCTCAAGCGGCTGCAGCTAAGAGCGGGCGAACGCGTTGACCTGATTACGGTGTGGCACGACCGCGAGCGTTGCGCCGAAGATTTTTTACTTTTTTACTGGTTGAGTACGCTATTCCTGCTGGCAATTTGGCCGCCTATTTCCCGGAAACCAACGCTTTGGTTCCGCTAGATCATCACGCCGAACGAGCGCGCACGCCGGCATCCAAGGCGATCCCGGTGCGTTTGCAACGTCGCCCTGCGGCGCCGCAATGAGTGACGCTGACCCACGACTAGGCCAGCTGCTGGAGCTGATTGCTGAGCAAGAAGGCGAAGGGTTTTCGGCAGCCCGTGCCTGTAAGCGATTGGGGCTCTCACGCAGCGAACTGCAGCGCATGCTGGTGATCCTGGGCGAAGATCACGCACTGGGTGCCCTCGGCCTAGTGATGGTAGAGCACAGCGAAGGTCGGCAGCTACTACGGCTGACCGAGAAAGCGCGAGCGGCGCGATGAGCGGCGCACTAGCTCAGCACGATGCATTGCGGGTTAGTGCCGATGCCGACGAGGAGCGAGTGTCTGAGTCGCTGGCCGAAGAGAGCGCGATCGCCCTGTTGTTCAACGGCGTGCCGTTCGCGGTGATGATGGCCACGCCCGCCGATCTGCACGACTACGCCGTCGGCTTTGCTTTGAGTGAGCGGATTGTTCATTCAGCTAGCGAATTGGAGCTGGTGGACGTCGTCAAGCGCGAGGCTGGGTTGGTGCTGCACCTAAGCATTCCGATAAAGCGCTTTGCGCACTTGGAGCAGCAGCGCCGTTTGATAGGCGCCAGTGGATGCGGTTTGTGCGGTGCAGAGACCCTAGACCGGGCAATTCAACTCCCAGATCCGGTCGACCAGCAGGCACCCATCGATGTGGCGCAGCTGATGGCCAGTATGGCGCAGCTCGCCGAGCAGCAGCCGCTTAACGACCAATGCGGAGCCATGCATGCCGCCGCCGCATTGACCGACTCAGAGCTGTTGGTGCGTGAAGATGTAGGACGACACAACGCCGTCGACAAGCTTATCGGCGCTTTGGCGCGCAATGGCGAACGCGCTAGGGCGGTTTTGGTCACCTCACGCGCTTCGTACGAGCTGGTTCATAAAGTGGCCACCGCTAACATTCCGGTGCTCGCCGCGGTTTCGGCGCCAACCGCGCACGCGGTGAGGCTGGCCGCGCAGTGTCGACTCGGTTTGGGCGCATTCGCACGCGAGGGGAGAATGACCATCTACAGTCGGGAACAGCAGTTCAAGCGGCTGTGATTGATTTCTCGCCTATTAACCGCATACACAACAGTCGGTATTTCGCCCCACTTCGGAGAGACCAACATGCACAAACTCAAGTCCGCACTCAGCCTTAGCCTATTACTAGCCGGTTCGGTCGCGTTCGCGCAGGAAGACGAAAAGCCGGCGATCCAAACGCAAGATCTGGGCAACGGTATTTACGTGCTGTTTGGTGAGGGCGGCAACGTCGCGCTGTCCAGCGGTGCCGACGGCAACTTCCTGGTTGACGACAAGTACGCGCCGCAGAGCGAGGCGATCCAGGCGGCGGTTGGCCTAGTCGGCGAGGGCGCCGTGCGCTTTGTTATCAACACCCACTGGCACGCTGATCACTCGGGCGGCAATGAGAATTTCTCCAACGCCGGCGCGGTAATCGTCGCTCACGACAACGTGCGCAAGCGGATGAGCACCGATCAATTCATTGAAGCGCTTAAGTGGGCGGTGCCCGCATCACCCGCGATCGCTCTGCCGGTGGTGACGTTTGGCGATGAGCTAAAACTGCATCTAAACGGCAACGAAGTGCAGATCACTCATGTGGCCCATGCGCACACCGATGGCGATGCGCTGGTCCACTTCAAGCAGGCCAACATCCTGCACATGGGCGACATTTTCTTTAACGGCCTGTACCCGTTCATCGACCTCAGCTCGGGCGGCAGCATTCAGGGCATGATTTCGGCCGTAGAGCACGGTCTAGTGCTCTGTGACGAGAACACCAAGGTGATTCCCGGCCACGGCAAGGTCACTGACCGCGCTGGCTTGGCCGCCTATCGCGACCTGCTAGTGAGCTGGCGTGATGCGGTCAAAGCGCACAAGGATTCCGGCAAATCGCTGCAGTCGACCATCGACGCCAAGCCCACGGCGGCAACCGATGAAGCGCTGGGCAAGGCCTTCATCAAGCCGGCGCAGCTGGTGCAGTTCATCTACGACACGCTGTAATCGGTCGCTCGACCGGCGCGATTGGGCGCCGGTCGAGACTTATTCCGATGCACTTCGTGCCTCAGCAGCATCCTGCGAAAACAGCGATCGAACTGGCAAAGGTCGGGTTTTTGGAGCGCGCTCTGCGTAGGATGCTGCTGAGGCACCAAGCGCATCATTGGCCGAAGGCCAACAGCTAGTGCAGGGCCAAGATTCCTGCAAGCAGCGCAATGTTGGATCCTAGCCCGGATATTTCATGAACTCGCGCGATGCTCGCGCAGGACATTGGTAGGCCAGTGGTTTTTCTGCAGGAGCGGTGTAGTGGTTCATA
>QIMA01000453.1 GCA_003233535.1 Rhodanobacteraceae bacterium | reverse complement strand
GTATGAACCACTACACCGCTCCTTCGAAAAAACCACTGGGCAATCAATGTCCTGCGCGATCATCGCGCGAGTTCATGAAATATCCGGGCTACTTCGGCAACAGCTGATTGAGCACGCCGTCCAAGCCGCCGACAACGGTCAAGTTACCGACCTTGTCGACGATCTTCTCCAGCGACTCCAACTCCTTTAGCCGCATCAGCACCGGACTGCCTTCCATCAGCTTGGCGGTGTTCAACAGCGAACGGGTCGCTGCGGTTTCCTCGCGCCGACGGATCAGGTTAGCCGCAGCCTGCTTCTCAGCCTCAACCACTTGGTTGAGCAGGTGCTTCATCTCGCCTGGCAAGATCAAGTCCTTGATGCCCACACCCATCAGTTCCAAACCGTAGCCCGCCAATTTCGGCGCGGCGTAGTCTGCAACTACCTGGTCCAGCTCACCCTTGTTAGCCAGCAATGCATCCAGGGTGCGAGTGCCGATAGCCTGACGCAAACCGAACTGCAGCTCGCGATACAGGGCATCGGCGTAATCGGCGACCGAGGTGCGCGCACGCACCGGATCGACGATCCGCCAGCTGGCCGACAAGTTGGCCCGCAGGCTGACCTTGTCGCGGGTCAGGATCTCCTGACCGCTAACCTCGGTGCTCTGCACGCGCAAATCGAGCACCTCAAGCACCAGCTGACGCTGCAGACGGACGAATCCATACAGACCCGGCTGCAACACGCTGTCGATACGACCATCGATGCGCAGCAAACCCACCTGCCCGGCCGGTACTTCCTGCAGCACGAACAAACCCGCCACCGTACGACTCAAATCGCTGCCTACGCTGAGCAACTCGCGCACCAGCTTCGGCGACAGGCTGGCCTCACCGCTCAAGTCCAAGCGCTCGACCTCTACCGGCAGGCTATCTCGCCAGTACAGCGCTTTCGCGCTCGGCGTCAGAAACCCGGCGAGCTTGCCGTCGATCCGCACCAAGCCCAACTCGTGCGCACCCATACGCTGCTCGACGACGTGGTCGACCATCGTCTCCGGGCTGGAACGCAGATACTGATCGGCGCGCGCCACGGTGATTTCCGGACGATTCAAATCATACAAGTCGACGCGCACCCGGTTTAACGGGTCAAAGCGGGTGTAAACACCCGGCACCAACACTTCCTGCAATCGACCGTCGCGCAGCTGCACGCCACGCTGATAATCGGCGACGACGACACGCTCAAAACCTAACATGATCCTTCTCCAACTGCGCGACCCCGGACTATTCCAGGGCCGCATGATCTGCCGCCAGTCGGACCCCATGTCCGACCCACGCTAGTCGCTCAATCGGCGCAAAGCGCCATGAGCAACGGTCGGACGACCTCTACCCGCATCCGTTCGGGCTGTTGCAGCGAGCCTATCTCGCCACCCTGCACGGCAACCGTTAGGGCTACCTGAACTCCGATCGCCGTAGCGGCCAGAGGTTGTATAGGTCGGCAGGGCTTAACCTGGCTGACACGGTCCGGGCCGCTGCGCGACGCACTTGGCCGCTGCGTTTAGCGAACCGCCGGCGACCGGAGCGCACCCCCACGAAGGCAAGCGTTCTCTGATCGACGAGCGGATACGCCGTGCGCAAAGGCACTCGACGCCGCGTTGGCGGCTCGGCTCAGGGCATCACCCTGGCGGCACAACCGGCAGCCTCATCACGACGGCTGCCGGCCACACCACCCTGCCGATGGCGACCGTTGCCGGCCGCCGGTACTGCGGTTGTAGCTCGTATCAAACGAGTGCCTTACGGCTTTGGCGGGACTCGAACCCGCAACATGCTGGTTTTTAGTCAGCTGCTCTACCATTGAGCTACTAGTGGTGGACCCAATGGGAATCGAACCCATATCTGTCCCCGATGGACTAGGCCCAGGCTTTCCATCTGCCGCATAACGCCGTGGTACGCATAACGGCAGAGCCGTTAGGCGCCAGGCGGGAATACAGATCCCGCTATCGCTACCGCGTCATGCTTGCTGGTGGAACTGGTTGAATCGACCAGGACTGACTGCGTCCCTGGGGCTATACGATCCGTGATCTGCGATTCACGCTTACTGCATAACAAAACGCAATGCAGGTCGTAATTAACCTTTAATCGATTCGAATTACTTTATTTAAAATAAATTCCAAACATTACTTCCCCCTCCCGTTAAAATGGGCTAACAGTAATTCTGTGGAAACCGATACGGGAGAAACAAAAAAGCCCCCGGCAGTTCCCCGCCGAGGGCTCTTCAGAAGCGCTCGGGGGCCTGATCGCTCAGCCCCCCAATGAATCAGGGCCTAAAGCCGATCGCGATTTCCTTTGACATCAAACGTTTGCAGTCGTGGACTGGCATGGCCAGGACACATCGCAACTACGTTGGATGGTGGGATCACTCCAGTTACCCGCTTACGTGCGGCGGGTGTGATTCGTATTGAGCCGCTATTGTCGTTAATTAGAGTTTAATGTCAAGTGTTTTTTAAAAAGTTTAAAGATTCCTGATTAGCGTCGAACCTCAGCTGGTCAGTAGCCCGCCACACTGAGTCGGCGTTTTTGGCCAAAGCTCAGTACGAAACTGGGCCAGCAACCCAACTACGCAGGAGTTTGCGCGAATTCGCCATCCTGCGAGGTAGAAACATACCCCCTAGCTGAGGTTCGACGCTAATCAGGTAAAGATTTAGTGCCAGTAGCCAGTATCAGTAGCTAAGAGCGAGTTCCAGTGGCCAGTAAAGAGCAGTTAAAGCACACAAATATCTGGCGTAGTCGCGCCCCCTCAGATACTCCAACCCGAAGGAAACTGCCCTTGCTTTGGCCCTCACTGGCTACTGGTACTGGCCACTGGAACTCGCCCTTAGCTACTGGAACTCACTCTGTATGC
>QIMA01000232.1 GCA_003233535.1 Rhodanobacteraceae bacterium | reverse complement strand
AGTCAGGAATCTAACCACCCGGCACGAGCGCAATTGGAGGCAGCCGACCATAGCGAACGCGGATTGGCCGCCTGGGTTAACCCTCAACTGCTGCTGCCATGGGTAGCGGAGCAAGAAGTGCACATCCGCGACCTACTGAGGGCTGGCTCGGGCTGGACATTTGCGGTCGGGACCGTGGATGGCCACGGTCAAATCAGTCTGAGTCTGGCCGGGGTTGATGCGGGATTGCTTGCACGCCTGCCCAAAGGCGTACGAGAGTTGCCGGTAACCAGCAGCGCCAACCCCGATTGGGCCATTCTCATCGCTCTCCCAAGCGCAGTCGAATGGGCCTCTATTCGCGCTTGGCTGAATCCACCCGAGCCGATTGTCGATGCCAGTACCGATACGCCGAGCGAAGCGGACGCTGCACTAGCGATCGACCCAGCACAGTCAACGGCAGCAAGCGCTCCGCCGAAGAAGAGTTGGATCGACCGCTTCGACGACTCGCTGCGTCAGCTTTCCGGTATCAGCGCAGCGACTTTGTTATCACGCATCGGCCCGGAACTAGCCATTTGGCGGGACAGCGCAGGCACCTTCGCCGCGCTTCGCGTCAAAGACCCAGACGGCTTCGATAGCCTGCTGGTGCACTTGAGTGATCGGCTCTCCGGGCAGCAGCAGATGCGTCGCTGGAACGGCATGGACATCCATGAATTCAGCTTCGTCCTCAACCGCGTAAACGACCCCTTTAACGACCCAAATGATGCAACGGTCGCCACCGGCGAGATTGACGAAAGCGTGATGAACAAGCCCAACGCGGAGGGTCGCGCTGAGCAGTCCGATGCTCAAGCGGAGTCTGACGAGGGCTCCGTCACTGCAGCCGAGGTTACCGAACCCAGCTTCTGGCAACTCGGCCTGGAACGGCTACGCGGTCGGGCTTACTGGGTGGAAGAGAACGAGTACCTAGTCATAGCGGAGCTGCCGCAGGTGCTCGCAGATCGACAGTTCAGCACCGACAAGACCACGCTACAAACTTGGCTTAAGGAAGGCCAGTCGCGCGATCCAGCTGGAACCGTGGCTATGGCTACCGCAGTCTCAGATGATCTACAGCGCGACAGTTACCACGGCATGATCCAAGTCTTGCAGGCGCTGGGCGATGTCCTTCGGGTCGAAATTGACCCGTACGCCTTTCCGAATGCTGATGAATTGCGCTTGCCTGAGCAAGGTTCTATCGCTGCACGACTGGGCGTCGCCGGCGACACGCTGAGATTGAGTCTAAGCTACGAGGACAGCCCTGCTGAACTCCTTCAGGGCCCGGGAGGAATGGCGGCTGTTGCCAGTGCCGGGTTATTGACCGCGATTGCAGTACCGGCATTTGACGACTACCGCCTGCGCAGCCAACTCCGGCAAGCCCTGAGTGAAGGTCAAGCAGTGCGCGAGGCGGTTATGCGCTATCAGCAGCAGCGTCGGCGTTGGCCACGCAACCTCGACCAGCTCGAACTCGATCTAGCGCCAGTGGCTGATGGCATTGGTCAATGGCAGATCGAGAGCGCTGGGCTGGTCCTGACCTTTGCCAACTCAGCCGAGGTATTAGCCGGTTTGCGCGGCCAAAATTTGCTACTGAGGCTGACCGCAGAAAATGAGTGGGAGTGCAATCAGGAAGCTAGCAGCGTGCCGGAGCGGCTGTTGGCCAGGGTTTGCAGCCATTTCCACTTGCCCGCCGCGGATCCAATCGAGCTCTAGCCCCCCAGCGCGATACTATTTGCGCCCGTACAACAAGGTTCACTAAGTGACTGAGGCAAACGAGCTACTGCAACGAGTCTTTGGCTTTGCCAGCTTTCGCGGTCAGCAACTAGCGGTCGTAGACCACCTTTGCAACGGCGGCGATGCATTGGTACTGATGCCCACCGGCGGCGGCAAGTCCCTGTGCTTCCAAGTCCCGGGCATGCTCAGGCCGGGAACTGCTATCGTTATTTCACCGCTGATCGCCTTGATGGAGGATCAGGTCAGCTCGCTGATCCAACTCGGGGTTAAAGCCGCGTTTCTCAATTCCAGTCTAGATGGCGCCAGCCAGGCCGACATCCTGCGCCGGCTGCACGCTGGTGATCTTGATCTGCTCTACGTTTCCCCAGAGCGGCTATTGAGCAATGACATGCTTGGCCGACTGGATGAGCTGCCGCTAGCGCTGTTCGCCATCGATGAAGCCCACTGCGTGTCGCAATGGGGCCACGACTTCCGCCCGGAATACCGTCAACTCAGCGCGCTGGCCGAGCGTTTCCCAGGAATTCCGCGAATCGCGCTGACCGCTACCGCGGACGAACGCACTAGGCTGGAGATCATCGAGCAGCTTCAGCTGCAGCAAGCGCAAGTTTTTTTAGACAGTTTTGACCGACCCAACCTGCGCTATCGAGTGGAAACTAGGGATAACGCCAACAGTCAGTTACGAAGCGCATTGGCTAGGCACTCGGGCGAGTCCGCCATCGTCTACTGCAGCAGTCGCCAGCGCTGCGAAAAAGTGGCAGCGC
>QIMA01000481.1 GCA_003233535.1 Rhodanobacteraceae bacterium | reverse complement strand
GAATAACCTGGTCAAACCAAGCTTTCAGAGCTGCTGGCATTCCGTAATTGTACATGGGCGTCGCAATTACAATAATATCAGACTGAATAAGTTCGCCGATCAACATATCTGATAAAGCCACTTCCTCCCGTTGGACCAAAGTCAGATTCTGTTCATCGCCAAAAACTCCTGCGATCCAATTTTCAGAGACTGCGGTCGGTGGGTTTAGACCTACGTCACGAATAATAACTTGATCGTTCGGACGTTCGGACTGCCATGTTTCGAAAAAATTATTTGAAAGTGCGCGACTCAACGAACGCGTCATACGTGCGCTAGCCTCAATGCGCAGTAAAGTAATCATCGGTGAACCCCTTACGGCCACCAAAATGCCTCCATTGACGCGACGTCGGGCTCCAACGCCGCGCCGCTTGGCAGACTCAGGCAGGCAATAGAAGCCGTGGGCATACCGCGGTGACCGCCGAGGCGACCACTGGCGAGCAGCGCGGCCAGTCCTTCTAGCCCGGGGTTATGGCCGACCAGCATCACGCAATCGACGTCTACATGCGGCTCGATCAAGCTCAGCAGATCGCCGGGCGTGGCCTCGTAGATACGCGGTTCGAACGCGATTGCGGGCCCGTTTAGCGCGCTTGAGACCAGGGCCAGGGTTTGTTCACAGCGGCGCGCTGGCGAACACAGCACCTTTTTTGGCTGCAGGCCTTGGGTCTGTAGCCATGCGGCAGCCTGTGCACACTGTTCCTGACCAAGCTGGGACAGCGCGCGATCGAAATCGCGGCCGCCCGGAGCATCATTCTCGGCGTGGGCGTGGCGCAGCAGGATGACCCGCCTGGCCTGACTAGTTGCGGCCGTGTCTTCGCCGCTCATGGACGCGGTTGGGTAATCAGCATGATCGGGACCTCGTTTCGTATCCAGCTTCCGGATAGGGGCGGCGACAGATTAAAGTTGGTGCTGAACGACCCGGTGGTGGACGAATCATAGGCACGCGTCATAGTACCCACCCCGACCGCCGTTGGGTTGATATCCAGCCAAGCGCAGCCTGGACAATGCACCTGAAAGTTCACCGCCGGTATCGGCCCGCCGTTGCTGGTGAAGGCTTGACCTAGAGTCCAGCGGCCAAAACCGCTGTCGTCGTAGTGGTAAACGATGGTGAAGTCCTGTTCGGTATCGCCCATATTGAAGCTGTCGACGGTCAAGCCCCAGCCGGATTCTGGCGGCCAGAACCAGGCGCCGGTGCGGTCTGGATTGCCGGGCGCTGCGCCACTGGCGTTGAACAGCTGATCGAGCACTTCGCCGTGGGCCTGCCCGTTTAGCTCCCAATACAAAGCCATGCGGTTGGCGTCTAGCGGGGTCACCTCAGCGCGACCGATATTGACCGAGCTAACCGCCCAGGTCGGCGAAGCAATGTCCCGGGTGAACTTGATGATCGGGGAAACCACCTGACCGTCGACCAGACTCTCTTGCAAGATGTACCAAGTGTTGTTGCGATTGGTCTCACCGGTATACCAGGCGGCGAAGAAGATCGGCGGGGCGTCGGGTTGGCCAACCGGGATTACGTGCGAGACTAGGCCATTGCCGGGGCGGCTGCGCTCGAAGAACGAACCGTCGTTGAGGTCAATGTCAGGGGTTTCGGCGGCGCAGGTGGTGACCACCTGACAGGATTCGCCGCTAGCGATTTCTATTTCCTGACTGCTACCGCCGCTGGAGAAACCGAATTCGTAAGCGGCACCTCGGTAGCCAAGCGCGAAGCGGCCACCGCAGGCGGCAGCAGTATCGATCTGGAAGGTGGCGTTAGCGCTCAGGTCTGCACCCATTGCCAAGCTGCCCAGGTCTAGCGCCGGCGTTTCCAGATGAACCGTATCCAGCGAGGAAGTGCCGGGCTGAAATTCCGGATGGAAGAAGCACACCGAACTTTCGGCGCTGATCACCGCGCTATCGCAACTGGAGGTAATCGTTGACTGACCGGGGCCGCCGTAAATACTCACATCGGCATCGCCACCTGCGTCCGGCAGCGCCTCGCGATACTGGTAGGTGATCTGCTCAGTTTGCGGATAGACCACCGCTTGGTAGTCGACTGCGCCGTTGGGAACGCCGCTGGATTGAAACAACCCCATGCCGCTCCACTGAAACACCACGCAGGGCTGATCGGCGGGACCGACCTCAGCAGGGCGCGGGCAGCTGGCGAAGGTGGCGCTGCGTAACCCACCGGCGGTGATCATATCGTCGTGGATCACGTTTAGACGCACGCCGTTGGCGTCCTCATTTGGGGCGATCCCACAGGTGCTACCGAAATCGCCGCCGGCGGCATTCGGGTCAGCGGTTAGGTAACCGTTGGTGGACATTCGTACGCGTTCAATGACTTGTCCGTAAGCCTCAAAGGCGAATTCACCCAGGACGATGTCGCCCGTTGCGCCGTCGTCCTCAGACGGAAAGCCCTCGGAACTGGCGGTTAATGGCAGCGCCGTCGCACTGTCAACAATGTCGATGAACTGGTAGCCGCAGGCGCCGCCCGC
>QIMA01000440.1 GCA_003233535.1 Rhodanobacteraceae bacterium | reverse complement strand
CAACTCACTAATAGGTGTGACGGCAGTGCCAATCCTCTCAGCCAATTGGCCAGCTAACCAGCTCAATCGGTACAAGTTGTGAACTAATCAGCAAATGCAACGGTGCGCTTGTACAGGGGTGCGAGTCAAACTGATGTGGGATGCAACGCCGCCCAAGTTAGTCCCGGCTAAAAGGGCAGAAAATCGCGAGCAAGCTCGGCTAGCTACTTGTGGAACACCACAGTAGCTAAGCACCCAAGAGCGGCAGCTGCCTGAGCTGTTTGTAGCGCAGAGCTAACTCGATGCAGTGCCTTAGCGGCTCGGCTGAAATCGGCTGATTGGCCGCAAAGACGATTGCTCGATTGCCGCTGAACTGGAACTCATCGGCGTAGATCTCGCGGAAGGTTGGCACCAGCTTGGATTGGCAGTTGAACAGCAGCGTGTACTGATCGGGCGCGGCGGGCTTCCAGCCCAGTCGGATGGTGCTCCCGGATCGAGTCAGATAGCTCGGTTCACCCCAGCGCAGCGCCTCGCTCAGAGGCGCGATTTGCGGACTCTCTTCTGCCACCTGAAAGATCAGTGCGCGCAGCGCCGTCCAGCGGATCGCAATGACCTCGGGCACCACCTGGAAGGCCGCGCGCACGGTCTCATCGGCAATCTCCGCAAACCGGTCTGCATGATCGACGTGGCTCATCGTCTGCTGGTCAATGACCGACGACTACTTGGCCAAGTCGCCGCGTATCACCTCGCCGCCCTTCATCACGAAGCCGACGTTCTTGAGTACGGTTACGTCGCTCAGCGGATCGCCATCGACCGCGATCAAGTCGGCCTGCTTGCCTGCCTCCAGCGTGCCGATTTGGTCGGACAAGCCGAGTAGTTCGGCGGCGTTAACGGTGGCTGCGTGAATGGCGCTGGTAGGGTTCATGCCGTGTTTGATCATCAGCTCGAACTCGTCGGCATTGCGGCCGTGCTTGCTGACCCCGGCGTCGGTGCCGAAAGCGATCTTTACACCGGCCGGAACGGCGCGCTCCAGCGAGCCGCCAGTAATGTCTATGCGCCAGAGGATTTTCGCCAAAACCGCGCCGGAGTAGGCGTCAGGATTGGCGGCTAGGCGGGCGTGATAGCCGTTGACGGTGGACAGCGTCGGCACGTAGAAAGCGCCGGATTCGACAAACAAGCGCAAGCCTTCGTCGTCCAGCAGCGTGCCGTGCTCGATCGAATCGACACCCAATCGCAGCGCCATCGAAATGCCATCGGCGCCGTGTGCATGCACCGCGACCTTGCGACCGTACAGCCGTGCAGTTTCAATGATCGCCTGCGCCTCATCTTCGAACATCTGTGCGCCCAGGCCGACGCTGATCCGGCTATTCACGCCGCCAGTGATGCCCATCTTGATCACGTCGGCGCCGGTGGCGATTTGCCGGCGAACCGCGCGTCGGCACCCGGCAACGCCGTCGCAAACGTTCTCGCTGCGATCAAGCCCGGCGTGCAGTTCCTCGCGATAGCCCAAAGTTGGGTCGCCGTGACCGCTACTGGTAGAAATCATGGTGTTGGCGGTAAGGATGCGTGGCCCGACCACTTTGCCGGCTGCAACTGCGTCGCGCAGGGCGCGAATGACGCCGTCACGATCGCCCAAGTTGCGCACCGTGGTGAATCCGGCGTTGATCGTTTTGCGCGCATTAACCGCCGCCTCAAAAGCGGTGTCTGCGGGGCTGTTTTCGACGTTGGCGATAGCGCGTTCCACGCCGCCCTTGTCGCCGGTCAGATGGACGTGACTGTCGATCAATCCCGGCAATACGTAGGCGTGACGCAGGTCGATAAGCTCGGCATCGGGTAGCCCGAACGCGGCACCATCCAGATAGCCCTCGCGCAGCTCGCTGATTTGGCCGTCAACAATGAGCAGACTGACCTCAGTCCGCGGCGCTTCGCCGGGTCGGTCCAACAGCTTGCCCGCTTGCACCACCGTTGCGGCAATAGCGGTGGCGGGGGCGAGCAATAACAGCGCGAGTAGGGTTAATAATCGTGTCAGCACGGCGGGCTCCGATTGATGGGCTAGCGAAAGCCGTACGATAGCAGGGAGGCTTGCGTGTCCAGCGTGATAGGCCGATGGCGACTCAACGAGGTTAGTCGTCCAAACACCAGTCGGGCGGAGTTTTTCCCTGCGGATCGGCCGGGTGCGGGAACAGTACAAACTCGGCATGCGGCTGCACCCTCGGCGCGTGAAGTTTATGAAACATCCGGGCTAGATCATCGGGCAGATGCGCGTGGACGTGCTGAGATCCAAGGCCGACCCGACGTAGAACCTTTACGCGGTTGGTGAATCGCGCTCTGCCGATGCTGCGGACATGAGCAGGTTCTATATCTCGTCGAAATGAGGTCATTCGGACACAGCAACGCCTTCGGTTTGAGCAGCCGCAGAATCGGCAATCATGGATGTCGCGACGCTAACCCGGATATTTCATAAACTTCACGCGCCCTCGCTAGGCCCTTGATCGCCCAGCGACAATTCTCAGTCGGGTGTATGAACCACTACAC
>QIMA01000401.1 GCA_003233535.1 Rhodanobacteraceae bacterium | reverse complement strand
GGAATTTCATAAACTTCACGCGCCCTCGCTAGGCCCTTGATCGCCCAGCGATTTTTCCTCAGTCGGGTGTATGAACCACTACACCGCTCCCGCGGAAAAACCACTGGCCTACCAATGCCCTGCGCGAGCATCGCGCGAGTTCATGAAACATCCGGGCTATGCTCAGTTTGGCGCTGTCTCAGTCTGTGCGACAGCCGTTGAAGAAACTCTTACATCACGTAGAGCAATATGCTGACACAAGGCTGTCTGGACGCTGTGAGATAATCCTCGCGTCGGGCATCCCCCTTAACACACACTCCGGAGTCAACATGGAAGACAACAAGCGCCGCGCCCTATCGGCAGCACTCAGCCAGATCGAAAAACAGTTCGGCAAAGGCGCTGTCATGCGCATGGGCGACAAAGCAATCGAGGCCGCCGAAGTGATCTCGACCGGCTCGCTGGGTCTGGATCTGGCGCTGGGCATCGGCGGCTTACCGCGCGGTCGAGTTGTCGAGATCTACGGGCCTGAATCCTCGGGTAAAACGACGCTGACGCTGGAAGTCATCGCCAACGCCCAACGCAACGGCGGCACTGCGGCCTTCGTCGATGCCGAACACGCGCTGGATCCCGGTTACGCCGAGAAACTCGGGGTCAACGTCGACGAGTTGCTGGTCAGCCAGCCCGATACCGGCGAGCAGGCCCTGGAAATCACCGACATGCTCGTGCGCTCAGGCGCAGTCGACATCGTCGTCATCGATTCGGTCGCGGCATTGACGCCGAAAGCCGAGATCGAAGGCGAGATGGGCGATACCCATGTCGGTCTGCAGGCCCGGCTGATGAGTCAGGCATTGCGCAAGCTCACCGGCAACATCAAGCGTTCCAACTGCACGGTCATCTTCATCAACCAAATCCGGATGAAGATCGGCGTGATGTTCGGCAGCCCGGAGACGACCACCGGCGGTAACGCGCTGAAGTTCTATTCCTCGGTGCGTTTGGACATTCGCCGCATTGGTTCGGTCAAGCGTGCCGATGAAGTAGTCGGTGCCGAAACCCGGGTCAAGGTAGTGAAGAACAAAATGGCGCCACCGTTCCGCCAAGCCGAGTTCGAGATCCTGTACGGCGAAGGAATTTCTCTGGAAGGCGAGCTGATCGAGCACGGTGTCGCTCACAAGCTGATCGACAAAGCCGGCGCCTGGTACAGCTGCAATGGCGACCGAATCGGTCAAGGCAAGGAAAACGTCCGCCAGTATTTGAAGGACAACAAGGAGTTAGCCAAAAAGATCGAGGATCAGCTGCGGGCCAAGCTACTCGGCGATATCCCGAACAAGGACCCCGAGGTGAAAAAGGCAGCTGAGGTGAAAAAGGCTGGAGCCTAGGGTCTATTAACGGCAGTGAAGGACCCGATCAGCGAACGCGAGATTCGCGACCGCGCTCTGAACCTGCTCGCCCGCCGCGAACACACCCCGGCCGAACTGCAGCGCAAGCTGGTCAGCCGGGGCTTTGATGCAGACGCCAGCAGTAAAGTGTTGCGCGATCTGGAAAGCGATAATTTGCTCAGCACGGAGCGCTATGTTGAGGCGCGCGTGCGGCACAGCCTCAATCGCGGTGATGGGCCGCGAAGAATCCAGGCCCGACTGCAGGAAGCGGGTGTTGATGCCCCCAGCAGCCGCGAAATCCGCGACGAGAATGGCGACGAAATCGACTGGCTAGAACAGGCACGCGGCGTTTGTGAGCGGCGTTTCGGCGAGGAGGCTCCCACCACTACCAAGGAATGGATGCGCCGAGCCCGGTTTCTGGCCGCCCGAGGTTTCCCCGAAGACATCGTACGGAAGCTGCTAGGCCGGATTCCTCACGGCTAACGACATTCAGCCTATCCATTCCGGGACCGGTGCCGCAACGGCCTAGCCTGTTGATCGCCGTCTGGCGCAGTCTGTGCTGCTTAGTCAGGTCGGGTCGGGTCGGGTCATTCGGAACTGGATACTGAAACCTAGCCTACGCCACGATTCCTTCGCCGCGCTGGCGGCCATGCTGGTTTATGGGGTCTATGTAACCTAGCCCGGATATTTCATGAACTCACGCGATGATCGCGCAGGACATTGATTGTCCAGTGGTTTTTCTGAAGGAGCGGTGTAGTGGTTCATACACCCGACTGAGGATTGTCGCTGGGCGATCAAGGGCCTAGCGAGGGTGCGTGAAGTTTATGAAACTCCGGGCTATGTCAGTTGCACACCACATTAAACCGCGCCGCCTCGATCCGCAGAATGAAGTTTCCCCAAAAGTGAGAGGAATTCGTTCCTCGCTGCACTGGTACTGCGGGCACACGCCCCAACCGGAGGAACTCGATGAGTGTAGTTACTGGGGACATTCTTGTACGCGGCGGTAAACGGTGGTCTTTGGTCAACGCCTACACCTGCCGGCGCGCGCTGTTTCATGACAAAGATCAACTCTGTTTCGAATGGCAAGATGCCAGCAATAAAACCAATCTGTGCCTCACCGTGTATATGGCCGATGGTGAGACTTACGTGCTTGGAGCACCGC
>QIMA01000078.1 GCA_003233535.1 Rhodanobacteraceae bacterium | reverse complement strand
GGGCCGGGAATGCTACCGCAACTGTGGGTTCGACGCCGTTTCAGTAGCGCTCCACTGCGCGCTTTGATCGACTAGATCGCGCTAATCGCGACTCAAACGGGTCATCAAGATTGCCGCGCGCTTGGCTCGGCGACGAATGTTGTCCAGATCGACGGTCTCACCCGGCGCATGGTCGTCCTCGCTAGCAGTTCCCATACCGACCAACCCATCGACATCGGGTGCGACAAAGGAAATATCGCCTGCACCGCGGCGCAGCCGGGCTAAGTGCGCGATCAGCAGCAGCTTGTTGCTGCCGGGCCGACCCCGATGCGTGGCAATCAGATGTCCCGAGCGCTGCACCCGCTTTTGCGGTACCCAACTCACGTCGAAGCCCAGCGGTTCCAGCTCTGCGCGCATCATCTCGTCAACGATTTGGACCCCGGTGAGGTTCATCGTGCCGCTGTTTTGCTTGACCAGCTTTTCCAGCAGGCTGACCGAGCGCTCGTACTCGGCCTCAACGGTTTCGCCAATCTGGCACTCGGCAGTGACAGAGGGTCTCAGCGTATCCCAACCTGGCCGCGCGCACTCTCGCGCAGCTCGGCCGGATCGAAGGCGACGCCTTGCTTGAACACCCAGCGTATCGCGTGGATTGCTGCCGGGTTGCTGCTCAGGTCGCCGACGACCAGCACCAGATCAGCGCGCATTCCGGCCTGAACTTGTCCCGTTTCCTGATCTATCCCCAGCACTTGAGCGGCATTGCTGGTCATGATCTGGACCGCCTGCGGCACCGAAAATCCGGCCTCTACCAGCAGTTCGAAGTTGCGCTGGTCGGCATAGCCGGGAAGCACATGGCGGCCGTTGTCCGGGCCGGCAACCAGTCGGCCGCCAGCGGCAACGAAACGCCGCTCGAAAGCCCAGAACTTGGCTAGCAGCTGTGGCTGAAAGCGACTGCTAGTTGCTCCGGCGGCGAGTCGCTCCTGGCGCTGGTGATAACGCTCGACTAGCGCTGGCGACATCGCCGCAAACTCTCTCTCGCTGCCTTGCCATCGATGCGCGAAATGCGATTCGATGATCGCCGGTGTGGCAGTGAGGGTCACCCCTTCGGCCACCAGTGTTTGGATCAGTTCGTTGACTGCCGCGCTGTCGATCTCCAATTCGGCGATTGAAGCGTGGTTAGAAACACACTCGCCGGTCTCGCGCTCGGCGACGAAGTCCGCCGCTGCGATTAATCCATGCTCAATGCTGTCGATGCCCATCCGCGCTGCAGCTGCAAAGGTCAGGCTGCATAGATGCCCGGTGACCTTCAGGTTGCGACGATGGGCTTGATCAATCGCGGCTGCGGCGAATTCGGGCTGCACGTGGCGATACAGTTTGATCCAGGTTGCGCCGTTCTCCGCCCAGTGATCGACGAAATCACGCGCAGCCTGCACGTTTTCTGGCTGACTCATTACGCTGCTGGCACCGGGGCCGCTCAAGTAAGGCGCCGTTGCAAAGATGCGTGGACCGGGGACTTCGCCATTGGCGACGGCTTTCGCCAACGCAATCTCGGCGTCCGCCGAGGCGCTGCCGGTGGTCTGCATGGTCGTCACGCCACCGGCCAGATACAGGCGCGGCGCGCTGTACGGCATAAACCGAATCCCCGGCATATGCGTGTGGTTATGCATCCCGATGAGGCCGGGAATCAGAGTGTGACCGGCCAAGTCGAGTTTCCGGGCGCTGTCCGGCGCGTGGGTCTGATCAGCGGGCCCAAGGGCCACAATTCGCCCGTCTTTTACGACGATTGTCTGATTCTCGCGAACCGGTCCGCCGCTGCCGTCGATCACGCTGACGCCGATTAGGGCGAAATGGGCGTCAGCGAACACGGTGTACGGTGCGAGCGGTGATTCGGCGCCTGCGGCGCTGCTGCCAGTCGCTGGCAAGAGGGAGATCAGAACGCTGGCGAGCCCCCGAATTAGCACTGCCGCCAGCTCTTTTGGCAATTGGTGATAAGCGTCACACTCTCTCCATATTCAATCCACATTCGTTGGCCATTCTGCAACCTTGAACCACCGCGTTGGTTATCAGTTGAGGAACGGGATGTTTGCTAGCACGCGCATAGTGGTATCGCTGGCCGGGGCGCTGAGTCTATTTTGGGGAGCTGCGGCTTTGGCGCAGACGCCGCTAGGCCCGCCACCGGTACCGCCGCAGAACCCGCAGACTCCGGAGAAGGTCAATGTTGAGCATCGCAGCGGTCATGGGTATGGAGCGATTGCTGAGTCGATCGCCAGCTGCCGTTTGAGCGCCGTGCCGTGCAGGCGTCGCAACCTGGTCTGTGGGTCGCTGTCCCAAAAAGGCATAGGAGCCTGAGTCTGCGCCCTGTCTAAGGTGGACCCCGGGCTCTTTTTCTTGCTGCAAACTCTAGCCGCTGTGCAAATGAACCGATGGCATGGGTCCTTCGGCAGTTGATGCGCACCCATTAGCGCTTATTATCGGCGGCTCGTTCGTGATGGAGTTTCCGATGCGCTCGTTGCAATGCATCCTGATTTTGCTGTTCTCCCTGTGCG
>QIMA01000257.1 GCA_003233535.1 Rhodanobacteraceae bacterium | reverse complement strand
CATCGATGCTAACCGAGCACGTGCGTGGGATGTCGGTGACGGCGGCAAAAGCATACGCAGCGTCCGCGCGTGCAGCTCTGGAAGCCGGTCCAGAGCAGCCGCTACCAGACGATTTGGGCGAACTAAGCGCGCTGGGCGGCGTCCGCGCCTATCCGTCGCGCAGACGTGCAGTGACGCTGCCGATAGCGGCGCTGCAGGCAGCATTGGTTGGGGCAAGCGCGACCACTACCGAAGCCAGAGCTTGAGTCGGTAGGATTCTTGCCACGCAGCACTAGCGCCGCCTTGACCTTCCCTGCCAGGGCAGAGAATCGCGAGCAATCTCGCTCGTACACAGGGCATTCCTGCGCCCTATTCGGCCGCGCCCCAAGTTATCCTAGAGCGATTCGCACGCTCAGGAGTGAACGACAACATGGAAGATTGGCGCCCAGTGTGCGGCCGCGATGAGCTGGCTGACGGCGAGTTCGAGATTGTCGAACTGGACGACACGCTGGTGGCGGTTTATCGGGTGAGCGATGAATTTTTCGCCATCGAAGATCTCTGCACGCACGACGGTGGCGAACTCGCCGGCGGTAAATTGTGCGGCTATCAGTTGGAATGCCCGCGCCATGCGTCGCGCTTCGATTTGCGCTCAGGCAAAGTGCTGGGCCCGCCAGCGCTGACCGACACGCAGGTTTTTCCGGTCAAGATCGAAGGCGATCAGGTATACATGCGAGATCATCGGTGGGACGACTAGCGTCACTGATCTTAGCGCTCCTGGCCGGCAGCGCGCTGGCTCAGGAAGCGCCGCTGCCCGGGCAGGTGGAACAGCCTGTCGGCGCAGCTGCGGCGATTGACAGCCCCGAGTTAGAGCGGATTCGCTACCTCAACATCGACCTCAAACTGCGTCCAGACGGCACCCTTAGGGTCGCCGAAAAGATCACTGTCTGGGCCCAGCGCGACCAATTTCTCGACGGTATACATCGCGACTTGGGCACGCATTTTTTCGATTTCTACAGCGGCATGAAAAGCGTCGAGCCGGTGATCCGCTCGGCCTCGCTGAACGGCGTACCGACTAGCTTCCGAACCGATCCTGTGGCCGAAGGGGTTCGCGTCTACATCGGTGAGGACGGCCCTGATCTGCCTGCTGGCCAGCATGACTTCGAACTGCACTACGAGATCCCCAATCGCATCAGCACTAACTGGACCAATGAGCTGGAGTGGGATCTAAATGCTGATTGGAATTTTCCGGTCGACAAGACCCAGGTTAGCATCCAGCTCCCGGCCGATATCGACCGCGAGTCTATCCGGCTGACTGGGTCTGAGAGCAGCGTGATCGAGATTCCCGACACTGGCCCGCTGTGGGTTTTGGCGGACGGCAAGCTGCCCCCACATCAATCGCTGAGCTTGAATCTAAGCTATGCACCCGGGCAATCTGCGCAAGGCACGTCGGCATGGCGCGCACGCTGGTCGGCACTACCGACCGGTCATCGCTGGGCGATCGTCGGAGTCCTCGTGCTGTGGGCCTATTTCCTGGTCCTTTGGTGGAAAGTCGGTCGCGACCCCGACCCCGGCCCCAAACAGCTACGCTGCGGACCGCCGCAGGGCGTTTCGCCCGGCGGACTGAGGCTGATTGAGCGGCTCAGCTATGACCCGAAGTGTCTAGTAGCCGACGTTATCGCCCTGGCTACCAGTGGACACCTGCGGATCGAACGCGATGCTGCCGGAATCACCCTATACCGAGACGCCGATGCACCGCCCGACCTAGTGGCGTTGGCCAAGCTCAAATCGGCGCTGTTCGATCGCAGCGACAGCCTGCGCATGACGCACAGCAACCGCAGCCGCTTGCAACACATGATCAAGCAACATCGCCAAGCGCTGATGGCCATACACGAGCGCCAGCACTTCAGCAGCAATCTTCGCTATTGGTTGCCCGCATTGCTCATAGCTGCGGTCACCTTGGCCATTTTAGTGCTGTTGCGGGGCAGCTTGGAGGTGAGCGGAGTTGGCGCCTTCATGGCGGTCTGGCTAACTGGCTGGAGCTTCGGTGTGTACGTATTGATTAGTCAGTCGCTGATGGCTTGGCGCGGCGCGCGCAGTTGGGGAAGCCGCGCTGGCGCGCTGTACCTCAGCCTGTTTTCGGTGCCCTTCGTACTTGCCGAAATTTTCGGGCTCATGGTTTTCGCCGCCACCACCGGTATTGTAGGGCTGGCGATTATCGTGGCCGCGCTAACGGCGCTGATTGGTTTTTATCATTGGCTTAAAGCACCCACCGCCGCTGGCCGCGTGCTGCTCGATCAAGTCGATGGTTTACGCGAGCACCTGCGCCAACTCAATCCATGGGAAGAGGGCAGCGACGGCATTGACCGTATGCTCGGCCATGCCTTTGCGCTGGGTGAATCGGAGAGTCTGGCCAAGCGCGTGCAGGGCCAGCCCGGAGCTTACGCCACCGCGTCCGAACGACCCTGGTTCCGTGATGCCAGCGCCAGCACTGGTGATCCAGCGGCAGTTATTGAAGAACTGGGCGACTGGCTAGCACAAGCGGTGC
>QIMA01000216.1 GCA_003233535.1 Rhodanobacteraceae bacterium | reverse complement strand
TTCGCCAGCCGCTCCCCCGACTGGATCCGATACTTGGTCAACAGCGGCGTTCGGCGGCGCAAGTTGTAGGGCAAATGGACGTGTGCGACGGAGCTGACAAACACCTCATCGCCGCCGGGCAACAGCAGCGGATTGCCAAACTCGGTGTCCGAGCCCTCTGGCCCCAGTGGACTATCCGACCACAGCGCGGCACCCGTTGCGGGCGAAAGGCCCTGGATATCGACCTGTTCTGAATTCGGATTAAGGTAGTAACGAGACTGTGTGTACACATAGACCGAACCCATATCGAGAATACCGTGGGGCAAGACATAAGTTCCCGGGTCTATTCGCCAGCGTTCGCTGCTGTCCGGAGCACGCAACACCACCTCCTCGGTTTCGTAAACGTGAAACAGCGTCGACTCACCAGCGACGGCGGCGACGCTCGCGGCCTCCTCAATCCGCCAACGCTCATTGCCGCTGGAATCCAATCTGATTGCAACATAAGGATTGGTTTCGCAAACTGGAGGGTCGGTACATTCGCTCAAGTCCCAGCTCACCTCACCGCTGGGATGCGCCAATGGCCACCCCTGCGAGGTTGCTCGGGACTGCGATTTGTTGAAGTCGCGTTGATAAACCAACCTGCCTGATCCGTCGACGCGCATTAACAATAGTCTGGCGAGATTGGTGTTGGACTGTCCAAACGGGATGTAGTCCACAAAAATGAACACGCCGTCCGCGCCGCCGGAAACCAAAGAAGCACGCGTCACGCTATCGGCAGCGGTAGACAGTGCGAAGCTAAACGACGTAGATTGATCCCACGCCGATCCGGGCCCCGGCCGGCGCCAAGCAAATAGGGAATCCCGTTCTTAAATCCGGCGTCTGCCGGCAGTGGGCGTTTCGCGTTGAGTGTGTGGGTCGTTTGTGCGGTGATCGAGCCGCTGGCAGGGTCTAGACGCCACAGCGCCAAACTGATCGGGTTCGCGTCATCAATTGCACTGGCCATTTCAACGACGCCGCCAGCCAGCCGAACGGCGGGTTGATTGCGGGCGGGTAAAACACGCTGCCACTGCTGCTGTCCGTCGCTACTGCGAAAACTCTGCACCGCAATGCCGGACAAGTCGTCGTCGTAAGGGGGAACAAAGAGGATCCCGTCCGACCCTAAATCGAAAAGCCGAGACGGATCGTCGATCGGCATCGGCGTTCGCCAGCGTTGGTTTCCGGTAGCTGCATCCAATCCGACGAACTCGGTGCCAACCGAGTAATGTTCGGTAGTGACCGCGATCACGTCTGTATTCGCCATCATTCCGCAGGCGCCGTCGTAATTGGGCATGTCGGGCAGGGTGGACCGCCAGACTAGGTTGCCGTCCGTAGCTCGACGCCGTTCCACATGCATCGCCCACTGTCCGCCACGCAGCCGCCAGGGCATGATCAGGTCACCGGCCAGCTCTGAAATTCCACAGGTGTAGGCAAGCTCCAAGTCGTTTTCGGCATGCCATTGCCACAGGGTTTGACCATTTTCGGGGTCCAGATTGAGGACCAATGGCGTGTGCACCCCGCTTTCGGGCAACAGCGGCGTGACGGTTACGATAAGCGGGTAGCTCGCGGTGGAGGCCAACGTTATATATGCGCCACTTGAATACGCCACAAAGTCATTAAGCTCGCGCGTCCATAGCAAAACGCCGGTGCTCCGGTCGACGCCACGCAAAGCGCTACCGGTTCTTAATACGACCCGATCGCCGGGCAGCACCAGCGCATCTCGTGCGTCCCCTGGCAAGGTCCACCGCAGTTGCCCGTGCTGATCGACGAAGCCGACAAAGTAGCGATCTGGGCTGAGGTGAGCCTGCTCAAAGCCAGAGACCACGATACCGCTCGGCCCGCTCGCGAGCACGCGCTCTATGGTCGACGGCAGGCTGCGGTTTGCACCGAATTGAGTATGCATCGCGCTGCTGTCTATGCTCGCGAAGATCGTGGCGGCATAGCCTGGGAGCTCATCTAGGGCGCTGAGCATCATGGCCCGATCATCCAGCCAAGCGACTTTACTGCTGCCGCTCACCGACTGGACCGCAAATTCGACAGCCAACCCCTCCGAAGCGCTCCAGCCGGCAGCACCGTCAACCGTGGCTGAGGATGGGGATGCTGACGCACTAGCCGAGCAGGCTAGGAAGGCAAAAAGAAGGGCAATTTGGGTGCGAATGGGCATTAACGGCAGGTCATCTGGCAACGCGCGTAAACTAGCCGAGATTCTGCGATCACGCCAGTCCAACTCACCGTCAATATCGCTCTGCTAGGCTTGCCGGCAACGCCCTTCTAACGCCCTTCTAGAAACACATCCTGCGAAACGTGTCCTTCACTGCCGCCACCTACAACATCCTTGCCGACGCCTACATCAAACGCGATTGGTATCAATACACGCACGACGACGTGCTTCAGCCCGCGCGACGGCGCGCCGCGCTGTGCGCCCACTTGGTCGAGCTGGATGTAGATTTGCTGTGCCTGCAGGAGGTAGAAGCGGATGCATTCAACGATTTTCAGCGCTGCCTAGAACCGTTGGGTTACCGAGGCGTGTTTGCACAAAAAGGACGAGCCAAACCCGATGGTTGCGCCACGTTCTATCGAACGGACGTGTTTAACCTGGAGCAAGCCGTCCGCGTTGAATACGCCGACGCGGAGCAGATCGCCGAGCGCTCCGGCCATATCGCACAGATTCTCACCCTGAACCATCGCGACCAACGGCTGGGACTGGTCAACACCCACTTGAAGTGGGACCGACGAGGCGTGCCGGCTGAGCAGCGGTACAGCTACCGCCAAATAGTGCAGCTGAGCGGCGAACGCAAACGGCACGTGCCTGACTGCCAAGCGTGGATAGTCTGCGGCGACTTTAACGCCACGCCGGATGACCAGATCATCTCCCATTTGCAGCAAACGGGTATGACCTACTCCCACGCCGATAAGGCAGCCGCATACACCGCGAACATGAGCGGCACGCCTAAGGTGATCGATTATCTATTTCATAGCCGTGAACTGGAAGCTTCGCCATTCGCCCTACCCAAAGTAACGCCAACGACCCCGCTACCTAGCCCTGAACAGCCCTCTGACCATCTGGCAGTGGCCGCTCGCTTCTCTTGGGTTTCCCGATAGCTCAATATTCGTAAAAGAATAGGCCCAAGCGGCGGCCGGAAAGCGGGACTTCACGGGCGCCGGTTCGATCCGAACCACCGGTAGAACACGCGGGCAGGTACGCTAGCCCCCTAGCGGCAGCAACCACTCCGAGCCCGCCGTCACCGGCAGACGCCCCTTCGCTGCTCCTGAGTAATAATCCAA
>QIMA01000184.1 GCA_003233535.1 Rhodanobacteraceae bacterium | reverse complement strand
CACCTGTTCAATCACGCGCTGGCCAAAGGGACGTTGTTTCTCGCGGTCGCCTGCCTGGGCATGCGCTTCGCGACCATGCGTTTGGAAAACCTGGGAGGTGCTGCGCGCTCGATGCCCTGGACCATGGCGGCCTTTGTGATCGCAAGCTTGAGTCTGATCGGTGTGCCCGGCACGGCTGGCTTTGTTAGTAAGTGGTACCTCGTCTCGGCCGCCATGGAGGAAGGCGCGCTGGGCGTGGGGCTGGTAATTGTCGTAGTGCTCGGGTCGCTCTTGGCCGCGGTTTATCTTTGGCGTGTCCTTGAGGTGGTCTACTTCGGTGAGGCCGTAAAACCGGAGCAGCCGATACGCGAGGCGCCGCTGGGGATGTTGGCGGTGACATGGACGGCAGCACTGGCCAACCTCTACTTCGGTCTGGTTCCGTCTTTGCCGTTGTCGTTAGCGGGTGAGGCGGCGGGCTCACTATTGGAGTACCTGCCATGAGCAGCGAGCCCATATTGCTGTCGGCGATCGCACTACCAATACTTGGGGCAGTGGGCATTGGTCTTGTCGGCCGACGGTATCCCAATACCCGTGAAGCCATCACTCTTTTGAGCGCCATCGGTCTTGCGGTCCTCGTCTGGAGCCTGATCCCCGATGTGCTGGCAGGGAGTCGCCCGACAGTGCGTCTGGCAGAAATGTTCCCCGGGATCGCCCTTGAGTTGAGGGTGGAGCCGCTTGGGATGCTATTCGCCGCACTGGCATCGCTGTTGTGGATCGTGAACTCGATCTACTCCATCGGCTACATGCGCGGCAATAACGAGCGACATCAGACGCGCTTCTATGTGTGTTTCGCGGTGGCGTTGGCGGGCGCGATGGGGGTTGCGTTTGCAGGCAATCTGCTCACGCTGTTTGTCTTCTATGAAGTGCTGACTTTCTCCACCTACCCGCTCGTCGCGCACAAGGGCGACGCCAAGTCGGTTGCGTCTGCGCGCGTCTATCTTGGCGTTCTCCTGGCGACCTCCATGGCGCTATTCTTGCCCGCTATCATTTGGACGTACCACGTGGCCGGCACTTTGGATTTCAAACCTGGCGGTATCCTGTCAGGCCAACTCGCCGGACCCGCCGTCGGACTGTTGCTCGCCTTGTACGTGTTTGGTGTCGGCAAGGCGGCGCTCATGCCCGTGCACCGCTGGCTGCCGGCGGCCATGGTAGCGCCGACGCCGGTCAGTGCGTTGTTGCACGCGGTAGCCGTAGTCAAGGCGGGCGTGTTCACGATCACCAAAGTGGTGCTGTACGTTTTCGGTGTCGATTTTCTGGCATCGACACCGAGTGCCGGTTGGTTGCTCTATGCGGCCGCCTTCACCATCATCGCCGCCAGTCTCGTGGCGTTACATCAAACGAACCTCAAACGTCTCCTGGCTTACTCAACGATTGCACAGCTCTCGTATGTGATTATGGCAGTAGCCATACTTCGACCGTTGTCCGAGATCGCCGCGGCACTTCATATCGTCGCACACGCGTTCGGCAAGATCACGCTGTTTTTCGCCGCGGGCTGTATTTACACTGTCAGCAAAAAGACCGAGATCCATCAGCTACGCGGCATCGCACGACGCATGCCCTGGACCATGGCCGCATTCACGATCGGTGCGCTGAGCATGATCGGCATCCCACCGACCGCCGGGTTCGTCTCCAAGTGGTATGTTTTGGCCGGATCCTTCCAGGCTGAGAATTACGTAGCGATCGCCACGATCATCGTGAGCACGTTGCTGAATGCCGCGTATTTCTTGCCGATCGTGTACATCGCCTGGTTCCAGTCAGAGACCGTGCCGCCAGCGAACAACCACCGGGAGGCGCCGCGATCAATGGTCATAGCCCTGGTTACGACGGCCACGTTGACGCTGCTGTTTTTCTTATTCAATCAGACGGCCCTTGATCTGGCGTCAATGTTGGTTGAAGGGCGCCCATGACACCTAAGCGACACAGCGATCATTGGTTGGTGCGCCCCCGAACGATCCGATGGCTCTGGATCGTGGGCTGCGCGGCGCTCGGACTCACGGTCGTAGCTCAGTTTGCGATTAAGGTAAAAGGATATTTTGGCATTGATGCCTGGTTGGGCTTTGGTGCGGTCTTCGGTTTCTTGTCTTGCGTTGCGATGGTCTTGGTCGCGAAGGGCCTCGGCCGGTTCTTGAAACGGCAGGAGCACTACTACGATGACTGAGCTCTGGTCACCGGCGTTTGTTCTGCTAGCGGGATCGGTACTGATCGGCTTGACTCGTGGGCGGCTCCGCGCAGCCGTCGTGCTGTTGATACCGCTCATCACGTTGTGGGCCGTCTGGCTAGTTCCGGACGGCGTCGCGCTCACGCTCAGTTTTATGGACTATCGGATTGAGCCTGTGGAAGGCAGTGCGCTGAGACGCCTGTTTGCGACGATCTTTGCGCTCATGACTTTCGTCGGGGGTCTGTATGCGTTTCGGCAAGCTCGGGGCCTGGAACTGGCGGCCGCGTTCGCCTACGCGGGCGGTGCGGTGGGCGTATCGTTCGCCGGGGATC
>QIMA01000470.1 GCA_003233535.1 Rhodanobacteraceae bacterium | reverse complement strand
GTAGTGGTTCATACACCCGACTGAGAAAAAATCGCTGGGCGATCAAGGGCCTAGCGAGGGCGCGTGAAGTTTATGAAATATCCGGGCTAGGCCGCCTGGCGACGTGGAAACGCCGTAGTCTGCCGGCCGCTTGGATGCACCACTATTTGTGTCTAGACTCGCGCGCTGAGTCTCAAGGAGTATGTGCGAGTGGGTCATCGTCGCTTAGCCAAAACTCGATTCGCCATCACGCAGCTTTGCGTCGCGCTATCGGTTTTGGCGTTTGCCAGCGCTGCGATGGCCGTGCAAATTGACGGCATCATTGACCCGCAAGAGTGGGCGCAGGCCCAACGCTTCGATCAGTTCGTGGCTGTGCAGCCGCTAACCGGAGAGGCTGCACCCGAAGACCGCCGCGCCGAGGCGTTTTTGCTTTCGACTCCAGAAGGCTTGGCTTTCGCGATCCGAGCCTGGCACCCCGCGGACGTGCCGCAGACCCGAACGCGGATCCAGCGCGACGGCAACGCACAGGTCGATCGCATGAACGTGATGATCGACTTCGATGCCGATGGCGCGGTGGGCTATGACTTCACCATCACCACCGCAGGCGATCTGACCGATGAGGTGATCACCAATCAGAATTCGTTCAAGTCCGACTGGGACGCCGCTTGGGGTCACGCGGTAGCCGATTTCGACGGCGGCTATGCGGCCGAGTGGTTGATTCCCTGGTCGATTGCGCAGATGCGCGATTCCAACGCGGAGCGGCGCACCATCGCGGTGTATTTTGATCGCGTGATCGTCGCAACCGGCGAGCGTTACGCCTATCCCGAGGCCAGCTTTACCCGACCGCGCTTCGTCAGCGATTTTGCCCGGGTCGAGGTGGCCCAATATCAGGCGCAACAGCTGGCGGTGACTCCCTACACGCTGGTCAGCGGCGACTTCAAGAACAGTTCTTCCGATTTCAAAGCCGGCGCCGACATATTCTGGAAGCCGGGTGGAAATCACCAGTTTGCGCTGACTCTCAATCCAGACTTTGGCCAAGTTGAAAGCGATCAGCTGGTGGTTAATTTCAGCAACTTAGAGAATTTTTTCACTGACAAGCGGCCGTTTTTCACTGAAAACCAGAGCTACTTCGATCTCAACCACTCCCTTGGGCGACCGTTTTACACGCGCCGCGTGGGCGGTAGCCTCGATGACGGCAGCGGCGCCGCCGATATCAATGCGGCGGTTAAGGCCAACGGCAGTGTAGGGCGGCTCGGCTACGGTGTGTTTGCGGCCAACGAAGACGGCGATGCCGGTCGCGATATGGCCCTGCTGCGCGGCACCTACGCGTTGGATAAACTTACCCTGGGCATGATCCACAGCTATGTGGAGCGGCCGTTTCTGGATCGCACGGCGCAAGTGAGCAGCCTGGACGCGCGCTGGCAACCAACCGATGACTGGCGCATACGGCCGCTGATCATGCGTAGCCGCAGCAAGACCGCAGGCGAGCGCGTGAGCGGCAGTGCGGCGGGCGTCGTTGTCGATTGGGACATGCCCGGTCCGTTTCGTCAGCAATACTTCGCGCTTTACAGCGACGACCAGTTCGAGATCAACGACCTGGGATTTCAAAACCGCAATGACTTCCGCTACTTCGAGTGGGAGAACGCCTTTCGGCAGGACAACTTGCCGGCCGACTCGCGTTTCGCCAGTCACAACTGGGAAGTGGACTGGTCCTACCGCGAGAACACCAGCAGCCAGCAGCTGCAGCAAAACGTGACGCTGCAGCGCTATTCCGAACTGCGTAACGGTAGCAATTTGTTCATGTTTCTACGCTGGAAAGACGCCGCCTTCGACGATCGATTGACCCGTGGCAATGGCGCCGTTCCCAAGCAGTCAGCGCCGCAGTTTTACGCCGAAGGGCGCAGGCCGCGAAGCGGTGACGGTCGTTTCGCCTGGGAGTGGCGCCTCGAAATATTCCCTAACGTGGTAAACGGTCACTCATTTTACGGCGGCGTGAAGCCGCGCTGGCACGTCAACGACCGGCTGGATGTGGATCTCGGGCTGTTCGTCTGGCGTCAGCCGGATTGGCTGGTCTGGCAGGAAGGCAGGGAACTGGGCAGCTTCGAGGCGCAGCGCTTGGAGATCTTCTCCGACTTGAACTGGTTTATTGGCGAAAAGCAGGAGCTACGGATCAAGCTGCAGGCCATTGCGATCGACGCGAAGGCGAAGCAGGCGCGGCGCCTGGATGAAAGGGGTCGCCTCGTCGATAGCACCGCGCCGCTGGAAGACTTTCAGCTACGCAATTTCGGCTTCCAGATTCGCTATCGCTACAAGCTCGGCACCTTGAGCGATGTGTATGCGGTTTACAGCCGTGGCGGCTTCGCCATCGACGATGAGCAGCGTGGCCTGAACGAGACGCTGCAAGACGTTTTCTCGCTGCGTGATGACGATCAGTTCTTGCTCAAAGTCGCCTATCGATTCGATCTCTAGCCCGGATGTTTCATAAACTTCACGCGCCCTCGCTAGGCCCTTGATCGCCCAGCGGTTTTTCCTCAGTCGGGTGTATGAACCACTACA
>QIMA01000489.1 GCA_003233535.1 Rhodanobacteraceae bacterium | reverse complement strand
GAGTTGCCCGAGTATTTGCGGTTCACCCAGCACCATTGAATCCAAACCGGTGGCGACACGGAACATGTGCCGCACTGCATCGGCATCGAAGTGGTGATAGACCGCGTCGTGCAGGCGCTGATCGGCCATCGAACGATTGCGATGCCACCAATCTATCGCGGTTTGCGCGCCGTCGCGGGTGCCAGATAAGTAAAGTTCGGTGCGATTGCAGGTGCTGATAATTGCGGCAGCCTGGATACTGTCGGCAGTGCACAACGCGCGCAGCGCGTCGGCGGTCGCTTCCGGAGGGAAGGCCGCACGCTCGCGCAGCGCCAGCGGCGCAGTCACGTGATTGAGTCCTACAGTAAGCAGTGCCATCGCCGGCTTATGTCCATTCAACCGCGGGATTGTCAGAGTCCTACACTGAACTATCAAGACATCCCGGCTACCCTGACCTACACTTAGCGCAGGTCCAAACTACAGCTATCCATGTCAGCAGTGCACAAACACCAACCTTCCAAGCCCCTATTATCCGCGTTCTTGCTGCTTCTGGCAGCTTTTGCCGTACCTGTGTCCGCCGAGCAGAGCGAAGCGTGGCAAAAAGATCCGCTACTTTCGGCTCTGTCGGCCGAGTTCGCGTTGCAGTCAGGCGATATGGCCAAGGCTGCGGCGGACTATGAGCGCGCGGTTGAGCAGGTGACTGACCCTGAGTGGTTAGAGCGGGCGACAATGATCAGCCTGCATGCAAACGATCTGCCGCGCGCCGGTCGCGTCGCCGAACGTTGGTTAGTGCTACAGCCGAACGATAGCCGTGCCCTGCAGGCGGTGGCATGGGTGTCAATCGCGCAGGGCGAGGTGGAGTCTGCGACGGTTCGATTGGCCCAGCTAGTCGCCGCCGATGGGCTGGACGGTTCCCGCCTGGCGGTGCAAGTGTTGTTGACCAGTGAGGCTAAGCCGCACGCAGAATCCGCGCTGGATGCGCTAAGTGCACAAGGCTCGCTGTTAAGCGCCGATCCCGCCGAATTCAGTTTCGTGCCGGCTGCGCTAGCGCTGGGTCACGTTGCTTCCGGACTCAGTATTGCGCAGGCTGACTTGGACGCACACCCGCTGTCTGGCGCCGCCTTTCGCTGGCGTGCGCAGGCACACTACGCCGCCGGTGCGTTGGCTCTGGCCGAGGGTGATCTGGCCAAGGCAGTCGAGCTGGTGCCGGATAATCGCGATTGGCGCATGGCCTGGGCGGCGCTGCTCAGCGAACAGGACAACGGCAAAAAGACCTTGGCGGTATTGGCCGATGCCCCCGAGCAAGATGCTGAACTCTACGCGACGCGGATTAGCTACGCCGCCGAGGCCGAGGATGACAAAGCCCTGAAACGCTTAGCGCGTGAACTGGGCAAGCGCAAAGACGAAGATCTGCCCGAACGCGTGCTTTTTCTCGGTCAGGTTGCCGAACTGCGCGAACGTTGGGAGGAGGCGCTTAAATGGTACGCCCAGGTGCCTGCAGGCCCTGGATTCGTCGATTCGCGGATGCGCATGGCGGTGGTCTACAGCAGCGATGAGCCGGATTTACGGCGCGCCCGCGAGCAGTTGGAGCAATTGCGCGTTCCCAGCGTTGATCCTAACCGCCAGGTGGATAGTTGGCTGCTAGAAACTGAGCTGTTGGCGAATGCTGAGCGTCGCGATGAAGCTGAGCAGGTTTTTCAAGCCGCTCTTGACGAGTATCCAAATTCTGAACGCCTGCTCTATGCGCGGGCCATCGGTCGCGTAGACGGCGATGACTTAGCGGGAGCGGAGGCTGACTTGCGGCGCATCCTCAGCTTCGATCCGAACAACTCACAAGCCCTTAATGCGCTCGGATACACTTTAGCTGACCGCACTGATCGCCATAGCGAGGCGCTGGCCTTTATTCAACGGGCTTTGGACTTGGCACCCGATGAAGGCGCGATACTAGACAGTATGGGCTGGGTGCAATACCGCATGGGCCACCCAGAAAAAGCGCTGGAGTACCTCAAACGCGCCCACGAAGTCGCCAATGACGCGGAAATTGCCGCGCACTACGGCGAGGTTCTGCACGTGACTGGCGAGGTCGAGAAGGCCATCGAAGTTTGGCAAGAGGCCTTAGAAAGCGATCCTGACGACGCGGTTTTGAAAGAGACGATGGATCGCTTGGCACCGCAGCTGTAGTGGCTGAGGACGCCGTAAAGCCTCAACTCGCTGCTGCGCAGGCCAAGCTGTTGGTGAATTTGCCGCGGCGTAAACTGATCGTTGGCGCTGGGTCGCTGCTGCTGGCCGCTTGTGCGTCTCGGCAGGTGCGTCGCGACGCGGTCGATCTGGTCGCTGCCGATCAAGAAGCTGCGGCACGCCAGTTGCGTCGCTTCCGCCTCCAGGGACGTGTTGCGCTATCGGATGGCGATCAGGGTGGCAGCGGCCGATTGATCTGGGAACAGTCCGAAGACCACCTGGACGTGCGCTTCAGCGCGCCGCTGACACAGCGAACCTGGCGCCTGCAGCGCGACCAGCGCGGCGCGCGCATGATCGATGATCGCGGCGATGTAGTCGAA
>QIMA01000505.1 GCA_003233535.1 Rhodanobacteraceae bacterium | reverse complement strand
GTTTGCGTTCAAAGGCGAGGACGGATGGCGTCGTAATAGTGGTGTCTATCTTGCTCATGGTGAGTTCCTAGGCGATTGGGGATTGGGGGCGATAGTGGTTGTCGACGCAGTAGCTGCCGGCTTCGGGTTTGGCTGCATGTCGCCAGAGCAGCTGATCGAGCTGGCTCACGCGCAAGGGGTGCAGCCATTCGCCCAGGCCGATGACGCTTTCGACGAAGCGAAACGGCACGTCGGGATCGCGGGCGCCGCGAACCGAGCCTGCCGGGTACAGATCGGAAATGGCCTGATAGCCCATCGGCAGCGGCACCAGCCAGCCGGGCTTGCGCCGCTGACTGTGCCAGGCGGCGGTTGGTTGACCCTTGCTGTCGACCGCGCCGGTTGCGGTTGGCAATCGGTGCAGGGCGAGCAAATCGAGCAGTGCGTCCAGCGCGCTGGCGTTGGGATCGGCCTGTTGCAGGGCTTGGTGATGTTGCTCCAGCAGGTCCATGCGCGAGACCAGCACCCGGCCGGGGAGCATCTGCCGCGCCGCAGATCGGGTCAGTTCAGCCGCGCGCTCGTCGCTGGTAATCAACGCTGACCAAACGCGCATTCGCTCGGGAAGCACGCTGCCGCCGGCGATCCGGCTGGCGCCGACGCGATCGCGGATACGCGCCGCCAAACCGTGCTCGGCGCGCAAATCGGCATCGCTAGCCGGTAACTGGCCGACCAGCTTGAACAGCAGCGAGACTTCCATCTCGCAGCGACCCTGTTCGACGATTGCGGCGACTTTGCCCTGGTGGTTGAGCGGATTGCGGGTGAGCTTCAATGACTTGACGTAGCTGTCTGTGGTCTGCGCAGCAAAGGCATTGCAGGCGATGGCCACGCCGTCGATCCGAACATCTTCGCCTGCCGATTGCAGCCAGCGCTGCAGCGCATAGCCCAGACCGGTGAAGGCGGTTGGCGAGGGAAATCCCCAGGTCAGCGGGCTGGAGATGAGATTGGCTCCGTTCACGCGCAGCTTTGGGAGCAGCAGCAGTGCCTGGCTAGACATCGGCTAACTCCTTTTGCATGCGCAGCAGCTTGGGCCTGACCAGCTGGCGCCACTGCTGCGCTTCGGCGGCCTGCATAGGGTTGTTCTTGGCGCTGATAGCGCGGTTAAACCAGCTGGCGAAATCGATGGTCACGTGCGCCGGCCAGTCTGTTTGATCGATAGCTTCAGCGTCGTCATCATCGACCCAGAACGGGTTTTCCTCCGCTACGGGTGCAGGCGCCAGCGCTGCTCGCTCGGCCGTTGGGTCTAACCAGGCGCTCTGATGAGCGCATAGCTGGCAGTCGTCGTCCAGGCTCCATCCGGCCTTGAGCTGGTGACATCGAGCCGTGAAGTCGATGAGTTCGTCGATTACTGCATCGACCAGTCCGGCGCGGTGCTCGCGGACCTGCAGATTGCCCGTTTCGCCAGCCCTGGCGCTTAGGTACTCGCGTAACTGACGCACCAGATCGATGACCGCGTCTCGCCGCACAAAAGCGCCGCCGGCAGCGAACACGGACGAGTGCCGCAGCGGTGGGCCGAACCACTGGTCGCGTACGGAAGAAGGCGGTAGTCCAGCTAGCAAATGCGCACGGCCGCCGCGATCGCTGTTGAGCTGGGAAATGTTTTGCGGTTTGGTTCCGCCGAAGGACTGGGTTAGCAGCCCCAGATAGTCGCGATGCGGCGCACCATCCAGCTTGGCCTTGCGGGCGGCGCTGGCGACTTTAACGGCGTCACCGAATCGCTCGGTCCGCAAATGCCGATGCAGCGCATGCACCAGCACCGTGGGGTAGAGCGGCGCGAGCAGATGATCCTGGCCATTGGGCAGCGGAAAATAGACCTGCTTGGCTAAGGTGTGGGTCAAGCCCGCAGACTCACTGCCGGTCACCTTGCCGAATGCCGCCGCCAGCGACCTAGCGTTCTTAGTGTCGGCCGGATCCAGGGCCTGAATGGCGTAGGGGTCGTGTTCCTGCAGCCGGCTCAGCAGCGCAGGTCCATCGTCTTCCCGCTTTAGCTTGAGCAGCTTGAACACGTCCAGCGCGGCCGCGTTACCAACCACGTCTAGCGCCTGCTGATCCGGTGCAATGCAGTGCGTGCCGACCATGGATGCTAGGGACGTATCGTCGCAGGCGTTGAACACCTGGGTGCCACGAGCGTCTGGGTTGATCGGCTTGAGCGTGTGCGTAGCGAGTTGGATTTGATTGACCCGGCGCGATGCGTCCGCCAGCCATGCCTGCGGCGCGTAAGCCTGCCGCAGCTCCAACTGCTTCAGTGACTTGGCCGACTCGCTCAGCTTGTTGTCCTTGGCAACCAGGGCGAGTTTGATCTCCATGCGTTCGTTGATGAAGCGGGTGACGACCTCGCGCCACGTCGGCGATTCCAGTGCGTCCATTACGATTCCTCCGATTGCGTGTAGAGTTCCGCCCCGGAGGCAGCCCCCGGAGCGGACGTGACGAATGACTTTGCTACTGTTGTCTTGGCATGGTTGCTAAGCACTATCCGTTCTCCTTTCGCAGCGCTGAACCGGTGCGTTGGT
>QIMA01000292.1 GCA_003233535.1 Rhodanobacteraceae bacterium | reverse complement strand
CATGAGACTTACGCTAAAGCCAAGGCGCGAAATCCGCACCGCTGGTCGGGATCAACCCGCAACTGGACACCCATCGGCGCCGTCACACTCAGCCCCGAGCACGACTGCCTCGCCGCTGAATTCACAGACCACCATAAGACATCGGTTGCTGCATGAATGAGGCGACAACTAGTTTGACATGCACCGCCCATTCCCGCAGGGAACTTGACACGTATCGCAGTCGGATAAGGGTCAGTGAGCGTCGACGCTTATGGCCATATTTGAGTCCAATAATGAACCGTGTAATCACATAATCTATGAATAGCAATCGTTTATGGCAATTCAATACCTTCTGCATCGGCAAGTAAGAATTCGGTAGAACAAGCGCACTCGTTGCCCATTGATCAATGGGCGACCATTCATCGCTGTCCTGCCATCCGACCGACAATGACTGCGGAATTCACTCTCGCCAGCTATCTTCGTGATCCCGACGCCTTTCTGTTCAAGCTCGACATCTTTGCCCAACGCGCACTGGTGGTGCGTCTGAGTGACAGCGATCTGCGTAAAGCTGCGTTCGTCGACGACCGTATGCTGCAGGTCCAACGGCAGGCGGTGTGGATGTCGCTTAACCACCTAGTGGATCCGGCCGAGCCGTTCGCACCGCCGCTGCCGGCGGCAATTTTCCACATCGGTCACTGCGGCTCGACGCTGCTGTCGAGAATGCTCCAGGCCCTGCCTGGGGTCTTGGCCATCCGTGAGCCGCTGATCTTGCGCACGCTTGCAGACTTACGCCGGGAACCTGAGGCCACGGCGCGTCTGGACACACGGCAATGGGACCGGCTCTTTCGGCGCAGTCTGGCGCTGGTGCAGCGGCGCGCGCGCGGCAATCGTTTGATCGTTAAGGCAACCAGCAGCTGCAACGGCTTGATCGCGCCCTGGATGGCGTGTGACCCGGCCGCTCGTGGCGTGCTCATGCATATCGACCTGCACACTACAGCCCGCAAGATCGCGCTGCCGATTTGCGCACCCCCGCCGATCTTTATGCCGCTGAGCTGGCCTTGGCGATGGACTTTGCTGATGAGCTGATGCAGTGCTACCCCACGCTATCGGTGCTGCTCCCGCATTTGGCAGCGACGCCCGTTCTGAATTCGGACCCTGTGCGAGGAGGTCGATAGCCTTTCGAGCATGCTAACGATTTGCGACCAGTGCGAGCCCTTCGCGAATAGCTTCTTCTCTGAAACCGACGATCTGGCGATTGCCGAGAAAAATCATCGGCACACCAACGCCACCACGGCGATCAAACTCGGCTTTCGCCTCTGCAGACTCATCGATCATCAATTCCCGGTAGGTCACGTCTGCGGTATCGAGCAAATTCCTAGCTTTTGCGCAAAATGGGCAAGTGGAATCGCTAAACATAACGATATCCTCCCCAGCCCATGCGTACAGCTCATCGAATTGACCCGTTCGAAATTCGGGCTCTGGGAACGCTTCAGCGTAAGCGGCCGCAGCCATCGGACCAACATACATACCGAGTGCGAAGAAGCCGGGAAGCATCAGAACGAATAGTAAAACGAGCGCAACTTTTTTCATAAAAGACTCTCCACGTTACGCGACCACTGTCTAGCCCGGATGTTTCGTGAACTCGCGCGATGCTCGTGTAGGACATGGGTAGGCCAGTGGTTTTTCTTCAGGAGCGGTGTAGTGGTTTATACAACCGACTGAGGAAAAGTCGCTGGGCGATCAAGGGCCTAGCGAGGGCGCGTGAAGTTTATGAAACGTCCGGGCTAGAGATAACTCAGCGCGAGATCGAGATAGGCGCGATGCGACGCGAGCCGCATCGCGCTTTTGACAATCGAATCCAGACAGTCGCTTCAAGAACCTATCGAAGCGGCCGCATAGACCCTAGCAATACAGCTGACGACAGATGAATCGCTGCTGGAAGCATGGAGCCACGCAAGACGACTCGAATTCCGGCCCGCAAGGATAGAAGCAGGCCTCCCAAATGCTGTCGCAGCTGGCGCATTGGCCGACCGACTGCGCCGAAGCAACCGACATGCCTAATCCGGCGGTGAAGGTCGCGAACAGTGCAAATATTGCTACGAGAACGTATGACTTCATGACATGACTCCTTTGATATTGAGAAACAAAGAGCACGCCATGTGTAACTTAATGTACATTGCAGCGCGCGATCTAACGCTAGCAGTGCCTCACAGATCATGCAATAGGACTGGATCACAGTTTGACCCGCCAAGGAGCAGCAGTTAGCTGTTTTGCACGCGGTAGTGCTGTCAGGGTAAGCAATCTCACGGTAGTCGGCGCAGCTGGCGCGGAAACTGCCAGACCAACGCGGTGACTCATCAGTGGTCTTCACGGCGTATCGTGCTGCCATCAAATTTGATGGCGCGACCCCAAGCGGTGCAACGCGTTGCTGCACCGTGTGAGCCGGACTTTTAAGTGATCATGCGACGCACGCTCGGCTGGGGTCGGGTTCGATCGTCCTTGTCGCTCGTATCCCTGGTCAAGGATACGAGCGTGCGCACTGCGATCGTCACGGGGCCCGGAAATA
>QIMA01000457.1 GCA_003233535.1 Rhodanobacteraceae bacterium | reverse complement strand
GCGACGAAGACGATCCGAGTGAACGGCAGGCGCCCGTCGTGGAGCCCGCAGCGTCGAGTTGTTTGGATCTGCCGGTTATTGAGAGCAGAGAGTGATCCGAACACTGGTGCTCAAGGTGGGAACCTCGACGCTCACCGCCGGCAGCGAGAGCGTCGACCCGCTGCGCGTCGCCGCGATCGCTGATGCCATAGCTGACCTGCACACGCGCGGCTATGCACCGGTGTTGGTGAGCTCAGGTGCGGTTGCAGCCGGTCGTCAGCAGCTGAACTGGCCGGAACTGCCCAGACAAATTCCGGCCAAGCAGATGTTGGCAGCGGTGGGCCAGCCGCAACTGTTTGGGCAATATCAGGGCGCGCTGGGTCGGCATGGACTGGTCGGCGCGCAAATTTTGCTCTCGCGTGCGGACCTAGAGCGTCGGTTGAGCTGGCTCAACGCACGCAACACGCTGCGCGCGCTGCTCGATCAGAGCGTGATACCGATCGTTAATGAGAACGACTGTGTGGCCACGGAAGAGCTGCGGTTTGGCGACAATGACCGGCTTTCTGCACTGGTCGCCACGCTCGTTGATGCGGAACGGCTGCTGTTGCTTACCGATCAGGACGGGCTCTATAGCGCCGATCCCAATCGCGATCCCGATGCCAAGCTGATCAGCGAGGTTGTTGCGGTGGTGCCCGAAGCGCTGCGCGCCGCAGCCGGTCAGGCTAGTGGCAGCCAGGGGACCGGCGGCATGGCGAGCAAGCTGCAGGCCGCAGATTTGGCCCGGCGCGCCGGTATCGGCGTGATTATCGCTAACGGGTCGCAGCTGCAGCGCATTCCAGAACTGTTGGAAGGACGCGGTGTGGGCACCCATCTGCATCCGCAAGCCGATCGTTTGGAGGCGCGCAAGCGCTTCATTCTAGGGGCCCTAGAAGCGGGCAGTATCACGCTGGACACCGGTGCAGTCCGCGCGCTCGGCCAGGGTCGCTCGCTATTGCCGGTCGGTGTGAGCGCGGTGACTGGGCGTTTCGTGCGTGGTGACGTGATCGGAGTGCAGGATCAAGACGGCCGAGAACTGGCGCGTGGCGTGGTCAATTACGGTGCCGATGACCTCAAGCGCATAGCCGGCGAGCGTTCTGAAGCCATCGAAGGCTTGCTCGGCTACCACCTGGGGGACTCGGTTGTTCATCGGAACGATATGGTGATGGTCGTAGCTTAGAGCTTTGGAGGGCCCAGGGCCGAGGGCTCAGAGCAAAGCGCAAAGGCTAAAGGGGCAGTCCACAACCGCTAGCTAGGTTAGATAGCTTAGACTTGACCATACAGACAATGTCCGATCTGATCGAAACTGTGCGGCGGGTTTCAGGTAGATGGCTGACCTTCAGACAGCAGCTTGTCCTTAGTCAGCAGTGACCAGAAACAGACGTTGATCAGTTTGCATCGGAAGAGTCGGATACAAGGCGTAGAAGGGTAAACCCGAGACACGAAATGCTGACTAAGAATAGATTGATCCGATTGTGCCATGCACGTGACCAGCTACGAGATGTTGGTCAAGCAGAATTATCCATCGCTGAGGTAGCCAACGCGACTGCGATGTCACGATTTCACTTCATTCGCCAATTCAAGGCTGTTTTTGGTGAAGCACCGAGCCGATTTAGAACTAGGTCGCGCCTAGATCGGGCGAAGCATCTGCTTGTTCTCGGGGAAGATTCGGTTACAGACATCTGTATGGAGGTTGGATTTTCGAGTCTGGGTAGCTTTAGCGCCCTGTTTGCCAAGCGATTCGGCCAATCACCGTCGATGTATCGTAAAAGACTCACCGGATCTGTCGAGCAGCTGCGACCAAGCTGTATGGCTCTTTTGCGCGGTTCGTGGGAAAGCGATTAGCAATTCTCGAGAAGCCAAGATGCGCGTATTTAGGCTATTTAAATCCCTGGCAAACATCACTGGAAAGCTGCATGAGAATCAAACTGAATGGCATCTATGTCGACGATCAACAGAAAGCGCTGGATTTTTACACTAACGTCTTGGGATTCAAGAAAAGCCAGGATATTCCTGTTGGCGAGTTTCGGTGGATATCGGTTGTATCCCCAGAAGGAGGAGGCGCGGAGCTTTCGCTAGAGCCAAATGCAAACCCTATCGCAAAGACCTACCAAGAGGCTCTATTCGAGAAAGGGATACCCATCACAGCTTTCGAGGTGGACGACTTGGAATCGGAATTTCGAAAACTATCCGACCTCGGAGTGGCGTTTACTACGGAGCCAACGGATGCTGGTGATGTAACTTTGGCGGTCTTCGTGGATACCTGCGGAAACTTGATCCAGATATATCAGCACTCGCCGGGTTGACGGCTTAGGGCCGCTCCCTGCCCTTGTCAGATGAGAATCCGGTGACGTTGGGCGTTTGTTTTTTGGAAAACCGGACAACCGAAGCGCGACTTGATCTGACACGGACTGTCAGGTCAGATACCGATCAATACAGCTAGCCCGGATATTTCATAAACTTCACGCGCCCTCGCTAGGCCCTTGATCGCCCAGCGACTTTTTCTCAGTCGGGTGTATGAGCCACTACA
>QIMA01000260.1 GCA_003233535.1 Rhodanobacteraceae bacterium | reverse complement strand
ACACACGCCTAAAACAGCAGCAAATCAATGCCATACGCGTGGACCTGCGCAGCAACAATGACGAAGAACTCGGCAAAGAGGTGCTGTACGAACAAATCTACGGCACGAGGCACGTTTACGGTAGATTGAATGCTGGCCACGTCGCCCAGCTAGAGTCGATTACGCTCGACGATGTCCGTCAGTTCTACGCCGAGCAGTTCACCCGCACTCGGCTGCGGCTTGCTGTAGGTGGCGGCTACAGTGATGCCTTTAAGAACCAACTGCTCAAGGACTTCGCCCAGCTACCCGAGGGCGATCCGGCTGATAATGAGCGTCGAGTGATCACCGACAGCGGTGGTCGACGCGCCCTGATCATCGAGAAGGAATCACCGGCAGTCGCCGTTTCCTTTGGCTTCCCGCTGCAGGTCCGTCGCGGAGACCCCGATTTCCTAGCTTTGTGGCTAGCCAGATCATGGCTCGGTGAGCATCGCAATTCTTCGGCACAGCTATACAAACGGATTCGCGAGACGCGCGGAATGAACTACGGCGATTACGCCTACATCGACTACTTCCCCAACGGCATGTACTTGTCCACGCCGGAACCCAACTATGGCCGCGCGCAAAACATCTTCCAGGTTTGGCTCAGGCCGCTGCGCAACAACAATGACGCTCACTTCGCTACCCGCGCCGCCATGCATGAGCTACGAGCACTAGTCACAGACGGGTTGTTAGAGGAAGAGTTTCAAGCGACTCGCGAGTTTCTCAGCAAGTTTGTTGCGCAAATGGTAGACAGCCCGCGCCGCCAATTAGGCTATGCGCTGGATAGCCAGTACTACGGCATCGCTCCGTTTCACGAGTATGTGCGCGACGGATTAGCCCAGCTGACTCGCAAGCACGTTAACCAAGCCTTGCGCCAGCATCTCGATTTGGACCATATCCAGTTCGTATTCATCAGCAACGATGCCACCGACCTAAAGCAGCGTTTGGGCACCAATCAGCTCTCGCAGATCAGCTACAACAGCGACAAGCCAGCGGATTTGCTCGCGGAGGACAAGCAGATTGAGTCTCTCGATCTGCGAATGAGCGCCGACAGCGTCCGCATCCTCGATGCGGCCGATCTGTTCGAATAGCCCAATCTGACTTGAGTCCAAAGATCGCAACGTCGCTGCCAAGTACCATTTTTGGCTGTAGGCATTCAGGCGGAAGCTGGGACGCGCAGGCGCCAGATTGCAACCAGATAGCGCTAGTGTGTTGTTACTGATAGCGTTTGACCTGTTTCTATAAGTGGGTATATCGATGTTCGCCAGACTGTGATCACCGTCGTCGTCCGATTATTCGCGCTGTGTTTACTCCTTTGGGCTATGCGTGACGGACTCAATCTCCATCTCAGCAGTTGGCAGGCAGACACCTTGTTGATCGCCACGATTTGGATCACGACGGTTGCTGTGCCAGTAGCTTTGGCGCTGATGCTCTGGCGCTTTCCGCAGGTACTGTTGGTCGGGACGCCGCGGCTGGCAGAGCGAAAGGGCAAGGAAACTACGATCAGTGCCGAGCAGCTGCAGGCAGTGGGCATATCACTTATCGGTTTTTGGCTGCTGCCAACCGGGCTATCGGAATTGGTTGCCACAATAGCGCTATTGATCAATTTCACAGAGGCCAACCCATCGGCGGCCCTTGGTGCGATCGGCAGGATTCAGATCATTGCGCCCATTGTTCAGACTTGCTTATCCATCGCGATGATCTTCGGGGCACGAGGCATTGTCGGTTTGCTGCGCCGTGTACGCGTATTCGGAGGTTAAGACTTGCTGCTGATACGCCGTTGCCTACTTTGGACCATGCTGTTCGCCATCTGGTTGCCGGCTTATGCGCTGAGCGCACCCAGTCAGTGCTACGGCACGGTCAGCGAGGGCCGAATCGAACAAGCCGTGCGCCTACCGGCCGGCGGTGAGAATTTCGCCGCTTACAGTGCGCTGGGCGTCCTGGCCGGGCGCACATTTGTGCACAGCACGGTGGCTAGGGTGATTACCGACAGCTATGCACGCGTCGCCAAGTCGCATCCAGAGTTGCGCTTCGTTTATGCCGAAACCGGCTGGGCCAAGGGCGGGCGCATACGTCCCCACCGGACCCACCGGAACGGTTTGTCGGTCGACTTTATGGTGCCCGTACGCGACGGCGACGGCGCTTCGGTGGCTTTGCCCTCGTCGATAGCTAACCGCTTCGGCTACGACATCGATTTTGATCGCGATGGACGTTTTGATGACTATCGAATCGACTTCGTTGCTTTGGCAGAGCATCTCTATCAGTTGCATAAAGCCGCACGAAGAGCAGAAACCGACATAGCGTTGGTGATTTTTGATCCGCAACTGCAGCCCAAATTATTCGCCACGCGGCGCGGCTCTTACTTGCGAAAACGACTGCGCTTTAGTTCTAGCCCGGATATTTCATAAACTTCACGCGCCCTCGCTAGGCCCTTGATCGCGCAGCGATTTGAACCACTACACCGCTCCTTCGGAAAAACCACTGGGCAATCAATGTCCTGCGCGATCATCGCGCGAGTTCATGAAATATCCGGGCTAGGCAAGCCTGGGTGCGCCATGACGAGCACTACCACGTCAATTTCGCTATTCCCTGCAAGCCACTCGACTAAGCTGCAGGCGAAACGAACGCAGCGCGAAAGCACCGCTCGCCAAGCCAGGGCTGAGAGCTAAGGATGTGCACCCCGAAACTGATGGGCATTGGCTCTGAAGGGCCAGGTTTCATGGGGATGGCTAGCCAAACGAGTGCAAGCCCCGAAGACCGACCGCCGGATTGCTCTTCTCAGCCCTGGCTCCATCAGTTTGACTCGCACCCAGCAACAGCCAGCCCTAACAGCACCGATCTGATACTGTTTTGCATCGTCCAGAAAGGGAGAAAAATCCATGCAGCGGGTAACCGGAGTCGGCGGTGTATTCATCAAATCCAGCGATCCCGATCGGCTCAAAGACTGGTACCGAACCCATCTGGGTATGGATATCCAGGACTGGGGCGGCATGAGCTTTCAGTGGCAAACAGCGGAGCGGCCACAGCCGGACGGCTGCACGGTTTGGTCCGTTTTCCCAGCATCCTCCGAGTATTTCAAGCCCAGCGAATCCCCCTTCATGATCAACTATCGCGTCGACGATCTGCATGCGGTGCTGAAGGTGCTGCGTGAAGAACAGTGCGATGTTGATGACAAGGTCGAGGAGTCCGAATACGGCAAGTTCGGCTGGGTCATGGACCCAGATGGCAATCGCGTTGAACTGTGGCAGCCGCCGGAAACTTTCCCCGGCTAGCCCGGATATTTTTGGGTTAGGCTTTATCGCGCAGGCTCTGAGCGACTCGGCAATAGCGTTGCTCGATGCTGCCTCGGCGTAGGTGGCGTCCGTCGCTAACCACCGCCTGCCCGTTGACCATGACATCGTTGACCAGCGAGCGGTTGCCGTTGAACAGCCAGCATTCAATCCACTGATCCGGATTGGCGCTAGCCAACTCCGCCGCTTCGGTCTTTAAGCTGAGGAAATCGACTCTGCCGCTCGCTTGAGCCTTGTCCCAAAGCCCGCTGAGATCTGGACGCGCGACTCGGGGCCCCGCTGCGATAGCCTGCGCCAGCAGCGCTTCAGCCGCCCTGCCCTGTTCATTGGCCGAGACGATGCGCTGGCGTTTGATCAAACGCTGCCCGTATTCCAGCCAGCGCAGCTCTTCCACGGGCGAAGTGGACACGTGACTGTCGGAACCAATGCCGAGCCGCCCGCCGGCAGCCAAATACTCCTGCAGCGGAAACAAACCATCACCCAAATTGGCTTCAGTGGTCGGGCAAATTCCGACAGTAGCTCCGCTCTTGGCAAGGTCGCTAAGCTCATCGGCGCGCAGATGGGTGGCGTGAATTAAGCACCAGCGCTCGTCCACGTCCGCGTTGTCCAGTAGCCAGCGCACCGGCGGAGCCCCGCGGATGGCGATGCAATCGTCCACCTCTGCAGTCTGTTCTGCGATGTGCACATGCATCGGCCGCGCACCGAGGGAGCTAGCAAAGCGACTGTCCGCATACACGCGCTGCACTTCGCTTAGGGCCGATGCAGGCACCGCACGCAAACTGTGGAACGCCACGCCGATCCGCGTCGTTGCATCCTCGTGCACCAGTAGGCTTTCAATCAGCCGCATGTACGACTCGACGTTGCGATGACCAAAGCGGCGCTGCCGATCACTCAGCGCGCGACCATCGAAGTGCCCGGTCATGTATAGCGTGGGCAGCAAAGTCAGCCCAATCCCAACCTCCTTCGCCGCCGCGATCAAGGCCAAGGACATGGCGGCAGGCTCGTCGTACGGTTCGCCGCCCGGCTGGTGATGGACGTAGTGGAATTCGCAGACTTCTGTGTAGCCCTGCTCCAACATCTCCATGTAGAGCTGCGCCGCAATCGCCTGGAGTTCGTCCGGCCCAACGGTTTGAGCGTAGCGATACATGGTTTCTCGCCACGACCAAAAGTCGTCTCGGCCAAGCGCGCGGCGCTCGGCCAAACCACCCATCACGCGCTGAAACGCGTGGCTGTGCAGATTAGGGATGCCCGGTATTGCCAATCCAGCGATAGTCGTGCTTTCTCCGCCGTGTTCGGCGCGACCCAGTGCCAACGGAGCAATGACTCCGGGTCCACGCCACGCATGTGGCAATGAATATCTAGGCACTGGCTGAACTCCTAGGGACACACTGAATGGCTCATCGGCCGCGACGGCGTCTGAAATGGTCGCCAGTACCGAAGGCACCGAAGGTCACAGTCTACGCTGAAGGGCGAGGGGTCTGACGCAGCTGGCGGCCATTTCAAGCCCGTCCCATTAGGGCGACGCCTGCCGCGTCGTTGCAGCCCTTGGCGTCGACCTTCGAAACTGCGCCTAGCGGCAGACGCAAAGACTTCCAACGCGGCTCGCGTGAGTGATTCACTGTGTTCCAAGCACCGATTTCACAA
>QIMA01000106.1 GCA_003233535.1 Rhodanobacteraceae bacterium | reverse complement strand
CAGCAATATCCCACTGCGGCGGGCAGGCCTGTACTCCGCCGTTTCTATACTCGGTCACTGTGCACGCAAATGCGTCGAGGGCTGGGAGGTTATCCTCAGCCCTGCTAGCTAATGCCCCCCATCCAAGTCCTTCAACGCGGTCAGCAGCTGGCCCACCGCGCTCTGCGCGTCGGCGAACAGCATGCGGCAGTTGTCTTGATAAAACAGCGCGTTTTCGATACCGGCGAAACCGGTGCCCTTGCCGCGCTTGATCACCACCACATTGCGCGACTCGGCAACGTCGAGGATCGGCATCCCGTAGATCGGACTGGCCGGATCCGTCTTGGCGACTGGATTGACCACGTCGTTGGCGCCAATCACCAGGCTCACATCGGTGGTGGCGAACTCCGGGTTGATATCGTCCATGTCGGCGATCAAATCGTAGGGCACGCCGGCTTCGGCGAGCAGCACGTTCATGTGCCCCGGCATCCGTCCGGCGACCGGGTGAATGGCGAACTTGACCTTCACGCCGCGCTTTTGCAGCTGCTGGGTCAGCTCCCAGATCTTATGCTGGGCCTGGCCTACGGCCATGCCGTAACCGGGCACGATCACCACGCGTTCGGCGTAAGCCATCATCACGGCGGCATCGGAGGCTTCGGTGGGCCTTTGACTGCCCTCGATTTCTTGCGCCTCGCCGGCTGGACCAAAATTGCTAAACAGCACATTGCTGATCGGCCGGTTCATCGCTTTGGCCATCAGCTGCGTCAGCAGGGTGCCGGCCGCGCCGACTACCGTACCGGCAATGATCATTGCCTCGTTCTGCAGCACGAAGCCTTCGAGCGCTACGGCCAAACCGGTCAATGCGTTGTACAGCGAGATCACCACCGGCATATCGGCACCGCCAATCGGCAGCGTCATCAGCACACCCACCGCCAACGCTGCGGCGAAGAACAGCACGATGGTCGTCGTATTGACGCCATAAACGACCAAGATCAGGCCGCAAAGCAGTGCCACGGCGAAAATGGCGCCGTTGACGATTTGCTGTTTGGGAAAGGTGTAGACCTTGTCCATCCAGCCCTGCAGCTTGGCAAAAGCGATCAAAGATCCAGAGAAGGCGATCGCACCGATTAGTGCCCCTAGTGCCGCCAGCGTGGTGTGTCCCCGATCCAGGCACTCATGCGGCCGATCCAAAAAATCTGCCGGATTGGTACACGTACCCATCGCCTGTACAGCGGCCAACATTGCCACCGCGCCAATGGCCGCGGCCGAACCGCCGCCCATACCGTTGTACAGCGCGACCATTTGCGGCATATCGGTCATCGCGACACGTTTGCCGGAGTACCAGGCCACCGAGGTACCGAGCACAATGGCCAGCACCATTAGACCGAAATTTTGCAGATCGGGCAGGAAGAAGGTCGCCAGGGTCGCCAAGACCATGCCGATACCGGCCTGAATAATGCCGCGTCGCGCCGTCACCGGCGAGGACATCCGCTTGAGGCCGAGGATGAACAGCACTGCGGCAACGAAGTAGCTGAGCTTGACCAAGAACAGACTAATCGTCATCGATCAGCCCTCCTTGCGCGAGCTGGATTTGAACATATCCAGCATTCGTTCGGTCACCACGTAGCCACCCGCCGCATTACCCGCGCCGAGCAGGACACCGATGAAGCCAATGGTCCGCTCGATGTTTGTGTCGGCATGGCCCAGTGCAACCATCGCGCCGACCAGGACGATGCCGTGGACGAAGTTTGAGCCACTCATCAGCGGCGTATGCAGGATCACCGGCACTTTGGCGATGATCTCGTGGCCGCAGAAGGCCGCCAGCATGAAGATGTAGAGCGCTAGAAATCCATCAATCATGAGCTTTCTCCTTCGACCAGGGTGCGCGTGGCCTCGTGTTTGATCTCGCCGTCGTGAGTGATCGCGGAGGCCGCAACCAGATCGTCTTCCCAATTCAGATCAACCGCCTCGTCTTTGATGATCAAATCCAGGAAGTTGTACAGATTGCGCGAATACATCTCGCTGGCGTGCAGCGGTGCCAAACTCGGCAGATTCAGCGGGCCGGCGATGGTGACGTCGGCGTAGGTGATAGTTTCACCGGGCTTGGTCATTTCGCAGTTACCGCCACCTTCGGCCGCCAGATCGACGATCACCGAAGCCGCCCTCATCCCTTCGACCATCGCTTTGGAGATGATTTTCGGGCTCGGTCGTCCAGGCACGGCGGCGGTGGTTATCAGCACGTCGATACCCTTGAGGTGCTCGGCGAGCGCTTGCTGCTGCGCGGCCTTTTCTTCATCGGTCAACTCGCGGGCGTAGCCGCCGCTGCCGCTAGCGCTGACGCCTAGATCCAAAAATTTTGCGCCAAGCGACTCGACTTGTTCTTTGGTCTCTGGGCGTACGTCATAGCCTTCGACGATGGCACCCAGGCGCCGCGCGGTAGCCAACGCCTGCAGCCCGGCAACGCCCGCACCGATCACCAGCACTTTGGCCGGGCGAATCGTGCCCGCGGCGGTGGTCAGCATGGGGAAGAATTTGACGCACAGTTCGGCGCCAATCAGCACCGCCTTGTAAC
>QIMA01000473.1 GCA_003233535.1 Rhodanobacteraceae bacterium | reverse complement strand
GCCTGCATGAATAGCGCAAACAGCACGCCGAGAATGACACGCAACATGTTGGAGTTACTCCTTGGGTTCGGGTGCACTACCTTTGGGTCTGACTGGATGGAAGCAAGTTACACTTAAGCTACTGGTACTGCGCACTCAGTCCTTCGGCGGCGGCGGCGCGAGCACTTCTCGATTGCCGTTGTGTGCAGGTGCGCTCACCACGCCCTGCGCTTGCATTTCCTCGATCAAACGAGCCGCGCGGTTGTAGCCGATCTTCAGTCGCCGCTGCACGCCGGAAATCGAGGCACGGCGAGTATCGGTGACGATGTGCAGCGCTTGGTCGTAGAGTTCGTCCACATCGCTGCTGGCTGACTCCGGTATACCGCTGTCGTTAATCACCCGGCCGTCGCCCAACTCCTGGGTGTCCTCAAGGACACTGCCGATATAGTTCGGCTCGCCGTGGTGGTGCCGCAGATACTCGACCACGCGATGTACTTCGTGATCATCGACAAAGGCACCGTGCACGCGGTTCGGGGCGGCGGTTCCGGGCGGCAAATACAGCATGTCACCGTGCCCGAGCAGCGTTTCCGCGCCTGACTGATCGAGAATCGTGCGCGAATCAATCTTGCTGGAAACCTGAAAGGCCATCCGCGTGGGGATATTGGCCTTGATCAAGCCGGTGATGACGTCCACTGAGGGGCGCTGTGTGGCAAGTACCAGATGGATGCCCGCTGCGCGTGCTTTCTGCGCCAAACGAGCGATCAATTCCTCGACCTTCTTGCCGACGATCATCATCATGTCGGCGAACTCATCGATCACCACCACGATCATCGGCAGATGGATGAGCGGCTCCGGCTGAACCCCTGGTCCTGCCTCGTTCGGGTCAAAGAACGGGTCGAGAATCGGCTGACCGGCATCGGCAGCTTCCTTAACCTTGCGGTTAAAACCGGCCAAGTTTCGCACGCCCACTGTGGCCAGCAGCTTGTAGCGGCGCTCCATTTCCGCCACACACCAACGCAGCGCATTGGCGGCTTCTTTCATATCCGTAACGACCGGCGCGAGCAGGTGTGGAATACCCTCGTAGACGCTCAGCTCGAGCATCTTCGGATCGATCATGATCAGCCGCACTTCGTCGGCCGTGGCCTTGTACAGCAGGCTTAAGATCATTGAGTTGACCGCCACCGATTTACCGGAACCGGTGGTACCAGCGACCAGTAAGTGCGGCATCCGCGCCAGATCGACTACGGAGGGACGACCGCCAATGTCTTTGCCCAGTGCCAGGGTCAGTGCCGATGTAGCCTTGTCATACTCTCGGGACTCCAAAATCTCGCGCAGGTAGACGATCTCGCGATGCGTATTGGGTATCTCCAGCCCAACGACACTCTTGCCGGGAATCACGTCGACCACGCGCACGCTGATCACCGACAGACCGCGCGCGATGTCCTTATCTAGCGATGAGATTTGGCTGCCGCGCACGCCCGGCGCCGGCTGCAACTCGAAACGAGTGATGACCGGCCCCGGGTACACGCCAACCACCTGCGCCTCGATGCGAAAATCTTTCAGCTTGAGCTCGACCTGTCGCGACAACGCCTCCAGCGCTTCGGGGCTGTAGCCTTTGCCTATCGATTTAGGCTCATCGAGCAGCGACAGCGGCGGCAACGCACCGGCCGGAATACTGTCGAATAGCGGCATCTGCACTTCGCGTTCGGCCCGTTCGCTCTTTTCGATCGGTGCCGACTGCGTTTCGATTTTCGGTTTCTCACGCTTGGATTGGCGCTTGGCATCGCTCTTGCGCACCACCTCGCGTTCGGCGCGAGCACGGCGACCGGCCCACCAGTCGGCACTGCCGCGGAGCCACTCGGATCCGCGACTGGCAAGGCGGATGGCCAGGGCTCCCAGCCCATCGACCACCTTGAACCAAGACAGTCCCGTAGCGAAGGTCACGCCGATTAGGAACAGCGCCAGCGCAAACATGGTGGTGCTGCCAAAGCCGAGGCTAGGAACCAGCCCGTCACCAATCACTGCACCGAGCACCCCGCCACCGCCAGCCGGTGGTGCGGTCTCTGCGCCGCCGCCATGTAAGTGCCCGAGCACCGTTCCGGCGATTACGGTCACGATTAATCCACCGGCCTTGTACAGCGCACCCAGCGCAGGATCGCGCGATGGTGCGCCCGGCCGCGCTATCCGCAACGCGAAGTACATGAGCGCAATTGGCAACAGATAGACCAGTCGGCCGACCAGGTACAGGCCAAGATCAGCGATAAAGGCGCCCGCCTTGCCGCCAAGATTGTGCACCTGCTGGCTGTCACCGGCGTGCGACCAGCCCGGGTCCGCAGGACTGTAGGTCCAGAAGCAGGCGAACAGGTACAGTGCTACCGGCAAGACCAGCACGACCGTGCTTTCGCGCAGCATTCCGGTCAGGCGCTTTTGCATATTGTCCGCCTTCGCGGGGGCACTACGAGCGGCCACGCCTACCTCAGAGATCGGTTGAACAATGAGCCCCAAACATATGGGGAACCTAGAAATACTACTGCAAGGACCGAGTCAGAGCGACCGAAAGGCGATTTTTCACGAT
>QIMA01000426.1 GCA_003233535.1 Rhodanobacteraceae bacterium | reverse complement strand
AAGCCGCCGGTGTCGACGGTTACCGTGGCCACATCGAAACCCTGTTCGAGCAGATAGGACACGCACCAACTGGTGTCCAGGCCGCCGGAGAAGGCCAACACGCACAGCCCTTTGCTGGCGCAAGTACTGTTGCTAGACATCATCAATCCTTGTCTGTCGCGGCTGGCGCTTGGCGCCAACCGTGCAGTGAAAACAGTTGCTCGGGTAAGGCGCTCAAACTCTGCTGGTGCTGGTTGATCCAGCCCGCGCAGGCATCAAGTTCCTCCTCGGCGACATCCAGAGCCAGGTAGCCGCGAGCGCCGACGTGCGCATCAGCGGCGCCATGATTGGCGACAAAGTTTCCTGCCGCCAACTCGGCGGCGACTTGTTTGTAGGCGTCTCTAAACGGCATCCCGCTGGCCGCTAGCTCGCTGGCACGATCGGCGGCGAATAGATCGCTGCTCATCGCCGCGTCGGCGCGGTCAGCGCGCACCTGGAGACCGTCAATCACTCGGCGCAGCACGTCAAACAGCTCGCCGGACAGGTTCAGCGCACTCAGCAACGGTGCCTTGCCGAGCTGGAAGTCGCGGTGATAGCTGGACGGCAAGCCACTCATGATCTGCCTGTGCGTTTGCGCTAGGCCATACAGTTCGCGGCAACGACCTCGGCCTAGTTCGGCGACGTCCGGATTGCGCTTATTCGGCATGATTGACGAGCCAGTGGTGGCAGCATCCGGCAGCGCGAAGTAGCCGTATTCTTCGCCCGAATACAGGCACAAGTCCCAGCACAGCTTCTCCAGGCCCAAGGCCACCGAGGCCAGCCAGTCCAATATCGCCTGCGAATGCCGCGCGCGCCCGTTTTGCGCGTCGATGGTGGCGCGCTGCACCCGACTGAAACCAAGCAGTTCAGCGCTGCGCTCGCGGTCGATAGGCAGCGGCACGCCGAATCCGGCCGCGCTCCCAGCAGGGCAGCGGTCCAGACGCTGCCAAAGTCCCGGCAGCGCGTCCAGCTCTTCGATCAGTCCTTCCAAATAGGCAACTGCCCACTGCCCCACGCTGCTGGGCATCGCCCGCCGCAGATGCGTGAAGCCGGGCAAGGCCTGATCGGCGTGACGCTGCGCAAAGCGCAGCAGGCTGCGCGCTAGCTCGACCAAGCCATTGCCTAGGTCGACGATTGCTTGACGCTGCAGCAGCCGCAGTGCAAGCACCACCTGGTCATTGCGTGAGCGCGCCAGGTGAATCCGCTTGCCGGTATCCCCTACGGCTTCGACCAGCGCCGCTTCGAGTGCCGTATGTCCATCCTCTAAAGCCGGATCAATGACCAGTTCGCGCGCCACGAGGCGCGGGTAAAGATCTGCCAGCGCCCGCACCAAGCGTTGACCGTCTGCCTGCTTAAGCAAACCCACTTCGCTGAGCATCCGCGCATGCGCGGCACTACCCAGGCAGTCAAACGGCAGCAGCTGGAGATCCAGCTGTGGATCTTCGCCCACCGTAAAGCGATGGATTGCCTGATCCAGCGGCAGGCCCTTGGCCCATAGCGTGGTTGGAGTGGCCTGTGCCATCAGCCGTCTTCGCCGACGATCATGGTGCCGGCGCCTTCGTTGGTGAAGATCTCCACCAGCAGCGCGTCTGGCTGCACGCCGGAGACCATATGTACCGCGTGGACGCCGTTCTTCAACGCATGTTTGATCGCGCTGGACTTAGGCAGCATGCCGTCGCTGAGCTCGCCGCGCGCTTCCATTTCTTCCAGTTTGGCCAAGTTGGCGTAGCTGACCAGCGACGCGTGGCTGTTCACGTCACGCAGCAAGCCGGGCACACCCATCATGAAGAACAGCTTCTCGGCGCCCAGTGCCGAGGCTAGATGCGCGGCAACCGTATCGGCATTGGTGTTGAATACCTGCCCTTCGCTATTGCCAGTTAGCGGCGCGACGACCGGCACGTAGTCCTTGCTGGTCAAGTCCAGCAGCAGCTTCGGATCGATACCCTCGATATCGCCGACTTGGCCGAAATCGAGCAACTTGTCTTCACCACCATCCTGCCCCAGATAGATCGGCGGACGCTTGCGCGCGGTGATCATTCCGGCATCCACGCCGGATATGCCGACAGCCGGCACGGCGACCCGATTAAGCTCGGCAATCAGTTCGTTCTGCACCGAACCGGCGAGCACCATGCGCGCAGCATCCAGCACTTCCGGCGTGGTTACGCGGCGACCCTGATGCTTCTCCACCGGCACGCCGAGCTTGTCGCACACGCCGTCTAGGCGCTTACCGCCTCCATGCACGATGACCAGGCGGATCGATAGCGTCCACAGCACGCCCAGCTGTTCGACCACTTTGCGGCAGGCGTCTGGATCGTCGAGTAGCTCGCCGCCGAGTTTGACCACGAAGGTCTTGCCGCGGAACTGACGGAGGTATTTGGATAGGCCCTTGAGAGCGTCATAGGGATTGGGTGCGAAGGGCATGTGTTACTCCTTGATGATCGTCCGCGGCTAGCCCGGATATTTCATGAACTCGCGCGATGATCGCGCAGGACATTGATTGCCCAGTGGTTTTTCCGCAGGAGCGGTGTAGTGGTTCATA
>QIMA01000498.1 GCA_003233535.1 Rhodanobacteraceae bacterium | reverse complement strand
AAACTGCTGTGCAACGGTGCCGGCCTGGGTTAGCAGGTTGACGCAAAGTCCCCCATCCAATTCCATCTCCCAGCCGAGCTCAGCGGCATTGTTGGAATCAAAGTACATGCGCTGTCCGTGACGGATGCTGACGCCTTCGATGCCGCGAACAGCGCACAGGGCAGCACCGAAGGTGCGCAGCAAGTCAGCGTCGCTCATGCCGTCGGCCAAGCGATCGAGCAGGGTTGGCAACTCGTGCAACGTAAAGTGATCGCCCGCGCCTGGGGGCAGGGTGGATGCAGACGCGGACGGCTTGGGTAGATCCAATCCCAGCGCGATTTCCGCGTCTGCGCTCTTGGCCTGAGTCATTCGCAGACGCAGATCGCCCAGGCGCAGCTCTTGGCCCAAGCCAATCGGGGCCTCAGTGACTCGTTTGCCGTCGATAAAACAGCCGTTGCTGGAATCAAGGTCGGTGACTACGGCGCGCTCGCCAAGGACTTCGATACGCGCGTGCAGTCTGGATACCGTGGGGTGGTTAAGCCGTGCGTCCACATCGCCACCGGAGCCGAGCGTGTGCTCGCCATCGGCTAAGATTGCACGCGGCGCGTTTGCGCCTTCACCCTTGAGCAAAATCGCCATGTATATTCAAACCTGCTCCTTCAGCGGGTCATTATTGCCTGATGCGACAGATTGTCCATGCGCTTTGACACTGCCGTAGCCATCGGCGAAGGCGCGATGGGCGAGGTCTATCGAGCTTATTCTCCGGAATTGGGCATCGATGTGGCGATCAAGGTGCTCAAGCGCAACGATCCGGAATGGGTCGACAGACTGCGCCGCGAAGCCGCGGCGATGCAGCGCATCGATCATCCCAACGTTTGCAAGATCATCGAAATTGGTGTGGATGAAGGCCGCCATTTCGTGGCAATGCAGTTCATCGATGGTCAGACGCTGGAAGCGGCCAGCCAATCTCTTTCGCTCGAGCAACGGGTCAGACTCCTGCTGGAAATCTGCTCGGCTGTTGCGGCGGCTCACGCTGAGGGGCTAGTGCATCGAGACTTGAAGCCCGCCAACGTTATGGTCGAAGAGGGTGTAGATGGGAGCTTAAAGCCCTGGGTGATGGACTTCGGCTTGGTCAAAGATAGCCGCGCTTCAACCCTGACCGTAGCCGGCCAAATCCTCGGTACGCCAAATTATATGGCGCCCGAGCAGGCCCGCGGCGAGTTGAACGTCGATCGCCGTATAGACGTTTATGCGCTCGGCTCGATTCTGTATTTCCTGCTCACCGATTGTCATCCCTTCGAGGCGGAATCGACCTCGGAAGTGATTGCGCGGTTACTGTCGGAACGGATCACCTCACCCCGCGAGATTCGACCGAATCTGCCGGCGCCTCTGGTCGCTATTTGCCTGAAGGCTATGGAGCGATCGGCGAATGAACGCTATGGCAGTGCGACCGAGTTGGGCGATGACCTGCGCGCTTACTTGGACGGGCGAACGATTAAGGCTCGCAGCGTCAACTTTTGGTATCACCTGCGTCACCGCTGGCAGGACCATCGGCTGCTGATAGCAACGGTAGGCACGCTGCTGGCGGTAGCGCTTACGGCGAGCGGCGCGGCTGTCTACAACCGTCTGCAGCTGGCCACGACAACGGCATTGGCGAGCCAGTTCAGCGCCGTCGTTGAGCGCAACGCGCAGATGCTGCGGCTTGCGCAAATGACACCCGACACAGACCTGGCTGGGTTCCGCGAGCGAGTCGACGCGGACTACTTGCGCATCCAAGAGCTGGGCCGAACGCTAGATGGCGTCGCGGCGGCATCGGTAAACGCCGCGTTGGGTCGATTGCGGCTGCAGCAACGTCAGTCGGGCGAGGCGATCGAGTTGCTTGATGCCGCTTGGCAGTCTGGCGAGACATCGGCACCCACCGCGCTGGCGCTGGGTCTGGCGCACGCCGAAGAGTTACGCAAGGCGTTGGCCGAGGTCGCACTCCAGCGTGATGACAAGTTACGCGCTGATTTAGCAGCGCTGGCTGATCTACGTTGGCGCCAGCCGGCTCTGCGCTATTTGTCTCAGGCCGATCAAGGTGGCGCTGCCAATCCCGACTATGGGCAGGCCCTGATTGCGCATCTGGCTGGCGATTACCCGGCAGCGGTGAAGCATGCGCAAGAAGCGTTGAAGCAGGCTCCATGGCTTTTTGAAGCGCATGTGCTGATAGCTCAAGGTTGGCTGGAGCAGGCCAAGGAAAGCGAACTAGCCGGAGATGTGCCGACAGCGCGGACGCTGATAGTTAAGGCAGAGGATGCGCTAGCCCTGGCCACCGCGATTGCGCCTAGCGCCGCTGAAGCACTGGCCGAACGCTGTGCGATCGCGGTTTTGCAACTCAAGTTCACGTCAATGGTGGACTATCAAAACCCCACGGACATCCTCAAGCACGTCGATCAGGGCTGTACGCTCGCAGTGAATGCGGATAGTCAGTCGGCTGCTGCGTTGGGAAGTTTGGCCCACGCCCATGCATTGCGCGCGCGCTTTCTGTTTTTGCAGGGCGGAGGAGACCCAATTCCCGACTTTGAACAGGCGGAAATCTACGT
>QIMA01000124.1 GCA_003233535.1 Rhodanobacteraceae bacterium | reverse complement strand
GGAGAGTCGGGCGGGGTTTTATGGTGCCTGCTCCCAGTGTTGCAACTCGGCCAGCTCGGTCATCCGCAACAGCGTGGGGTCTTTGCTCTTCAGCGCCTTCGGAAAGTCTAGAGGCACGATTAAGTCGGCGCCGGTGGCTGCGATCGCATCAATGCGCTGATACTCATTGCCGTTGCCGATATAGACGAAGCGGCGGTCGAACTCATCCGCCACCCGCTGCGCGCGCAACAGCTCGATCCAGCCGTCGACTGCGGTGAACTGCGGTAGTGACTGACTGGCGATCCAGCCGTCCAGCGAACGATCAACGAAGGGCTTGCGCTGTTGCGCTGCGTACCAACGGGCGTCCAAGAAGGTCTGTCTGAACAGCGCGACTGCACCCATTTGCGAGATCGGATAGAACTGCGAACTGCTGCCTCGGGCCAGCGAGTAGTGCGCGCTGGCGCGGGCAATCAGCACTGCGGTTTGCGCCGGGTCGTCATTCAGCGCGACCAGCGCGCCGGTGCCGCGAGCGATGCCGTCGGCACGGTGGCTGAGTACGGTCGAAAAACCGATTCCGCGCAACGCCTTGGCTGCGGCTGCATCCGGCGTGAAAGCGTCTACCGCCTGGAACTGCGAGCGAATCGCTTCGTTGTTGCTGTAGGCGCCTGGAGTGGCGCTGTCCAAGACCTGTGGCGCAGTGAAGCTAAACGGTTTCGGCGCACCGGGTGCGGGCAAGCCGTAGCCCGAATTCAAATCGATAAAGCCGGGATAGATGTGCATTCCGGCAACATCAATTTGCGCGTATCCAGCAGGCACCGCCGCATTGCCTAGGGCGACGATGCGCCCGTCACGAATCAGCACAGTGGACTGAGTCGTTGAGCCGGGCGCGCTGTGCACGGTTGCCCCGAGCAGCGCATAGGCGCCAGCTCGGCGATCATGCACATCGTTGGGCGTAAAAGTTTCTGGCGGGTTGCTCGCCGTGGCAACAGACATCGCCATCGTGCCCGCCATTATCAGGCCGGCAGTCCAATTCGTACGCATATTCATCCTCTGCAAGACGGGCCATCCTCGCGGCCCGCAAAGACCATACTCGGCAGCGTGTGAAAGTGAAAACGTCATAGGTCATGGATAATGGTTGGCGGAGCTCGTGCCGAATATCGCGCCGTCGTCGCTAAGCCTTCAGTTTTGCTTACACTGGATAATCGTCCCTAACGCTAACGCTTATGCCGAGATCTTGGCGTAAGCTGAGATCAATGCGACTGAGGAAGACTGCGATGTGGCGAATGCCCCTGACTCTTGCCCTGCTTTTTTGCGCTGCTAGCGTCTGCGCAACGGATCTGCCATTCGTTAATTGGGAGAACCATCCCATTCACGCGCTGGATCGCAGCCCCAACGGGCGCATGCTCGCGGTCGCGCATACCGCTGACCAGCGCGTGCAGTTGTTCGACATCAGCAGCGGCAACGCGGTTGCGGTTGGTCACGTGGCGGTGGGCGTGGATCCGGTCTCGGTGCGCTTCCGCAGTGACGATGAACTGTGGGTGGTAAACCACGTTTCTGATTCGATCAGCATCGTTGATCTGAGCAGTCGTCAAGTGCGTGCCACGCTGACCACGGCGGACGAACCATTCGATGTGGTCTTCGCCAGCGGTAAGGCTTTCGTTAGCTGCTCGCAGGTCAACCAAATTCAGGTCTTCGATCTAGCCGACCTTAGCGCCGCGCCGCAGGTGGTGGAGATCGGCGCCGAGGACCCGCGCGCGCTAGCAGTCAGCGCCGACGGCAGCACCGTCTACGCGGCGATCTTTGAATCGGGCAACGCAACCACCATCTTGGGCGGCGGACTGGAAGACAACATCGTCGCGATCCCGAATGCAGTCAGCGATCCGCGCGGTCCCTACGGTGGCGTGAATCCGCCGCCCAATAGCGGCGTTGGTTTCGAGCCGCCGGTTGATCCAACTGCCACGCCTCCAGCCGTTGGGCTGATCGTGCGCAAGCGCCAAGACGGACGCTGGACCGACGACAATGATGGCGACTGGACCGCGCTGGTCTCCGGTGATTTGGCCGAAGCTTCGGGGCGCATTGTCGGCTGGGATCTGCCCGACCGCGATATTGCGGTAATCGACGCGCAAAGCCTGGAACTGAGCTACATCAGCGGCTTGATGAACATCGGCATGGCGCTGGCGGTCAATCCGCTGAGCGGGCAGTTGACGCTGGTAGGCACAGACGCCACCAACGAGGTGCGCTTTGAGCCCAACGTCAACGGCGGCTTCGTGCGAGTGAAGCTAGCTCAGGTCGATCCTGCGGCGGGCGACAAACAACTTGTCGATCTGAATCCGCATCTCAGCTACTCGCAGCCACGGGTTGACCAGGCGCAGCGCGATCTGTCGATCGGTGATCCGCGCGCGTTGGTTTGGCGTGCTGACGGGGCTCGCGGCTGGGTCGCCGGGATGGGCTCAAACAACGTGATTGCGATTGACGCTAGCGGCGCGCGCGTCGGTAGTCCGATCGAGGTCGGCGAAGGGCCCGTCGGATTGGCCTTAGATGAGCTCGGCAATCGACTCTACGTTTGGAATCACTTTGAGGCCTC
>QIMA01000332.1 GCA_003233535.1 Rhodanobacteraceae bacterium | reverse complement strand
TTATGTGCCCTACACCGTTATGTTCCCTTGCGGCTGGAAAAGCGCCCGGCGCAAGGCTGGGCGCTGAAACTGCGGCACATAACGACAGACCGTAGTTCGATGATGGACTTCCGTTCCCTGTGATGGATTGGAGGTTGTCATGCTTAGCGACTACTTTGTTAAACCGGCCACGGTTGATCGTATCCGTGCTTGCTGGCTCGGCCCGCAGATCGAGTCGTACGTGGATTGGATGCGTGCGCACGGCTACCGGGAGCGCTCAGTTCACCGTCGAGTGCCCGTTGCCTGCTGCTTCTCAGCATTCGCTCAGCGCCATGGCGCCGCGGATATCGCGTCGGCCTACGCACTGATCGATGCCTTCGCGGCGCAGTGGTTGAACGACCACGGCGCCGGGTGCCGGAATGAGCGCGCCCGTCGATCGGTAGTCAACGAGGCGCGCAGTCCGGTTCGGCAGATGTTGGACTTGGCGCTTGCGGGGAACGCCCCTCGTCATCGCGCGTGCAAGGAGTTTCCATTCGCTGTCGAGGCGCCGGCGTTCATCACCTATCTTCGTCAGGAGCGGGGGCTGCGCGAGGCGACGGTCAAGCACTACGCTCATTATCTTGGGTCGCTGCGCGACTACTGCCAGCGCGTCGGTGCTTGCGGGCTGTCAGCAATGTCCGCAGCGCTGCTGGCTGCGTTTGTTGTGGACCGTTGCCCGCCTCTGTCACCGTCAAGTCGGCGCGATCTTTGCGGAGTGGTGCGGGTGTTTCTGCGCTACTGCCATCGAGAGAGTCTGCTCCGCTCCGATCTGAGCGCCGCTGTGGAAATGCCTCAGTCCTATCGCCTTGCCAGCGTACCTCGTGCGATCGGCTGGGACGACGTGGCACGGCTGCTTGCTGTCGTGGATCGACGCACGATCAAGGGTCGCCGCGACTACGCGATCTTGCTGTTGCTGGTGACCTATGGGTTACGGAGTTGCGAAGTGGCCCACCTTGGCCTCGACGACATCGACTGGAAGCGCGAGCAATTGCGAATTCCTGATCGTAAAGCCGGCCATTGCACGGCATACCCACTGGCCACCGTGGTCGCGCAAGCGATCATCGACTATCTCAAGGAAGGTCGACCGGCCACAGAGAATCGCCATCTGTTCTTCCGGGTCGTGGCGCCGATGGGGCCCATTACATCGGCAACCATCGCCTCGGCAGTCAGTGCCTATTTGCTCCAGGCAGGGATTGAGGTGCCGCGCGGCGGTTCGCACACCTTGCGCCATACCTGCGTGCAACGGCTGATCGACGCCGAGTTCCCATTGAAGACCATCGGCGACTACGTTGGCCATCGCTCACCGGACGCTACGGCGATCTACACAAAAGTGGCGCTGGCGAGCCTGCGCGAGGTCGCCATGGGCGACGGGGAGGCGTTGTGAGCAAGCGATGCTCCGGCACTGCACAGCACTTTGGCGGAGCCAATTGCGTTGTTCGTGCGTTACAAACAATCGCTCAATTGCAAGTACCGCACCGAAAATGCCGCCTTGCGGTTGCTCGACGCTTATCTGGCAGACCGCGGTGTCGCTAGCTGGGAGGACATCGAGCCGTCGCTCATCGACGCTTTTCTAGCCTCCCGCCCGCGCCATCGACCGCGTAGCTACAATCATCTGCGTGGGGTGATCTACCGCTTCTTCCAGTGGGCCAAGGTGCAAGAACTGACCCGCAGCAATCCTGTGCAAGCGCCACTGCGCAGGGTCATCAGTCATCGCATCCCGTTTCTGTTCGACTTGCCAATGGCCTCGCGTCTGCTCCAGGCCGCCAAATCGTTGCCTGATCGGCCCAAAGGACCCCGTCGCGGCATCACCTACGAGACGATCTTCGCCTTGCTGTACGGCCTGGGTCTGCGTGTCGGCGAAGTCGCACGGTTGCATGTCGGTGACTTCGATACCGTGCGCGACACGCTGTTCATTCGTGATACCAAGTTCAGCAAGAGCAGGCTGGTACCGATGGGCCCCAAGCTGGCTGATCGCTTGCGCCGATACTTCACGGAGATCGGCATTGCCGCAGCCAGCGACAACGCGCTGCCAATGTTCTCGTTCACCCGTCGTGGTTGCGTCCACGAGGGCACGATCAGCCAGACGTTTCATCATCTGGTGCCGCAACTCGGACTGCCGCTTTGTGCTGGGATGTCGCCGCCGCGGCTACACGACTTGCGGCACTCATTCGCGGTGGCCACGCTGACCCGCTGGTATCGAGAGGGCATCGATCCCAATCGGCGATTGATCCACCTGTCGACCTTTCTTGGCCATGTCAGTCCAGTCACGACCGCGGTCTACCTGACCATCACCGAAGAGTTGCTGCGCCAAGCCAGTTTGCGTTTCCACGCTTTCGCGCTGCCAGGAGGAAAACCATGAACGCGCTCGGTCCTTCGCTCCATGCCTTCTTCGACGATCACCTCAAGACCCAAAAAGGACTACGTCCAGCATCCATCCGAAGCTACCGCGACACCCTCAAGCTGTATCTCGTACACGTTGCCACAGCGTGCCACAAACCGATCAGCCGGCTAGCGATCGCCGATCTGAATGCCGACCGCGTACTCGCC
>QIMA01000459.1 GCA_003233535.1 Rhodanobacteraceae bacterium | reverse complement strand
GCAGGCATCGACGTCCAGCGCCGGATTCAGCTCAATGTGCATACCCATGGGGAAATATTGGGACTCGTCCAGAGACGCCAGCCCCAGCCCCAAAATGCTATCACGCGTATCAAGCGGCCGAGTCTGCCGCCGGACCCAGAAACCGCGACAGAGCGTTGAACCGAGGAGTGAATGCGGCCCTGCTGACTGACGAACTGCAGTAAGGCGCCGCAGTCGGTGCAAAAACCCAGCGCGGCACAAGCGATTTCACTTAGCGTGCACAGGGCTGTCACACTGTCGACATTAAAAAAGGATTCAATTCGCTTTCGGATTTCATTCGGGTTGCAGATTCATGACACAGCGCATCCTCATCGTCGAAGATGAGCGGGCCATTCGCGACATGATCAGCTTCGCGTTGCGCCGAGCGAGCATGGAGCCAGTGCCCTGCGAGGACGCTCTGGCCGCTCAGCACGCTATCGGCGAAGCACTGCCCGATCTCATTCTTCTGGATTGGATGCTGCCGGGCATGAGCGGTCTGGAGTACGCCCGCAGGCTCAAGCGCGAAGAGCTAACCAAAGAAATACCGGTAATCATGCTCACTGCACGTGGCGAGGAGGACGACCGCGTCATTGGTTTGGATACGGGCGTCGATGACTACGTGGTCAAGCCCTTCTCAACCCGCGAACTCATCGCCCGCATAAAGGCGGTCATGCGCCGCGCTAATCCGGGCGCAGACGGCCAAGTGGTCAAACAGGGCGATCTCGTCCTCGACACCGGTGCCCATCGCGCCTTCGCCAAGGGCGACACTGTGACGCTGGGGCCTACGGAATATCGATTGCTGAGTTTCTTCATGACCCACCCCGAGCGGGTTTATAGTCGTGGCCAGCTGCTCGACCAAGTTTGGGGCAGCAACGTCTACGTTGAGGAACGCACGGTTGACGTCCATATCCGTCGCCTACGTAAGTCTTTGGAGCCGCATTCCGCTGCGCACTATGTGCAGACTGTGCGCGGCGCCGGCTATCGCTTCTCTACCCTCGACTAGCACGCGCCGCAGCGAACAACTTGATCACGAAATGACCCGTACCTTTGCTTTGGCCGATAACACCTCGCTGCGCCTGCCAGACGGAACCCGCGCGCCATGAGCGGCTGGTTACGGCGCAGTTGGCGCGCGTCGTTTCTGCGCCTCGGCCTTATTCTCGCCGCGGTGATTGCTGTCGGCACGCTGACTGGTCAGCTGGCTTGGCTGCTGGTTGTCGCCCTGGCGTCGATCCTGGTATTTCACCTTTGGCAGCTGCGTCAGCTGCAGCGCGCCCTGCTGCACAAACGCCAGGTGTTGCCGGATTTCGGCCCCTGGCGATCAGTAGCCGAATTGATTCGTCGACGCGGTGCGCGCGACCGCATCGTCCGCCGTCGTTTGCTCGACGCCCTGCAGGCCTTCCGCAGCGCAGCGGCCGCGCTGCCGGACGGCACCGTGGTTCTGAACGCGAACGGCAAAATCGAGTGGTTCAACGCCGCCGCCGCACGTCTACTGGGACTCGATCCCAGGGTCGATCAGGGCACACCCATCGCGCATCTGGTGCGCCACCCGCGGGTAGTGCAGTGGCTCGCTGATGACCCGCAAGAGAATCTCTTGCTGGACGTGCCCGCGCCGATCGACGAGAACTTGCGCCTTAGCTTTAGGATGATCAGCTACGGCTCCGATTTGCGTCTGCTGGTCGTACGCAATATTAGCCAGCTGCTGCATTTGGAACAGGTCCGACGCGACTTTGTGGCCAACGTCTCCCACGAATTGCGCACGCCGTTAACCGTGTTAGCCGGGTAGCTGGACACCGTCGACGTTGACGAGCTGCCCGAATGGGAGCCGGTGTTGGACGACATGCGCGGTCAATGCATGCGCATGCGCCATATAGTCGAAGATTTGCTCACCCTGTCACGCTTAGACGTACAGGACGCGCCCTCCGACGATCAACTGCACATGCTCAGCGTGCTGGAAGATTTGGCCCGTGATGGACGCGCACTGAGCCAGTCCAAGCACCGAATCCAAGTCGGCGTTTGCGAGCCGATGGACTTGGTCGGCGCGGCCAAAGATCTGCGCAGCGCCTTTTCCAACCTGGTAACCAATGCGGTTCGCTACACGCCCGACGGTGGCGAGATCACCCTCAACTGGCGCCAGCACGCCGAAGGCGCCGAGTTTTCGGTCGTCGATACGGGCCCCGGTATACCTGAGCAGCATTTGCCGCGATTAACCGAGCGCTTTTACCGCGTGTCCACCTCGCGCTCGCGCGAAAGTGGCGGTACGGGTCTGGGCTTGGCCATCGTCAAGCACGTACTGATGATCCACCAGGGCCGATTGGAAGTGGAAAGCGCCGTTGGTAAAGGCTCAACTTTCCGCTGCATATTGCCTGCCGCCAGGGTGGAAACAGAGAGCTGACGCAGCGCCAACACAGCGTGCTCGCCGACGGTGCTGCCCAAGCCCGTATTTCGCGACGCCAAGATTGGCGCGAGCCTATGCTGCAGACAACCGTTGCGCCCTCCAGTCGCTCACCACCTTTGAACACGACGCCGCGACCGCTCACTTCCGCCGCAC
>QIMA01000604.1 GCA_003233535.1 Rhodanobacteraceae bacterium | reverse complement strand
GAATAGCAGGCAAAAGCGACCGTTTTTGCAGCTGATCGTCGCGCGAGTTCATGAAATATCCGGGCTCGGGTTACAGTTTCCGCACGGGTAGCTTGCATCCACGCTGCAATCCAGCACGTATTCCCCACGGTGAGCGTAGGCTCGCGACGAACACTCACAAAATGTTCGGCTGGAGCAGCACACTGATGATTATCGTTCACCACCTAAACAATTCGCGATCTCAGCGAATCTTGTGGCTGCTCGAAGAACTGCAGCTGAAGTATCGAATTCAACGCTATGAGCGCAACCCAGAAACGATGCTGGCGCCGGCTTCACTGCGCAAAGTCCATCCCTTGGGCAAGTCGCCGGTGATCAGCGACGACGGCCGCATAGTGGCGGAATCTGGCGCGATCATTGAGTACTTGATCGAACGCTATGGTGAGGGCGCGATGGCCCCAGCGCGCGACTCTGAGCAGTTCCTGCAGTATCGCTACTGGCTGCACTTTGCCGAAGGGTCAGCAATGACGCCCCTAATCATGAAACTGGTATTCGACCGACTGGAAACCGCTCCCATGCCGTTCTTTATTCGGCCGATTGCCAAGGGGATTGCGAAGAAAGTCAAACGTGAGTTCGTGCTGCCGCGAATTGCCGAGCATCTGCAGTATCTGGAGGCATCACTGGCCGATTCTCCATGGTTTGCCGGTGAGGAACTGTCCGGCGCCGACGTGCAGCTCAGCTTCGTACTCGAAGCTGCCGCCGCTCGCGGTGGGCTCGATGAGCGTTACCCGAAGCTTGCCGATTTTATGCAGCGCATCCGCGCCAGACCAGCGTACAAGCGCGCACTAAAGCGTGGCGGGGAATTCAGCCTTTAGCAGCTCTGGTGATCGTAGGTTCAGCGTAGACTAGCCCGGAGTTTCATGAGCATTCTGCTGCGGTCGCCGATCTCCAGTGAAGCGGATCGCGCCAGAACTTGATCTCGACGCGCTCACGACGAACGTTCATGACACTCCGGGCTAGGGCACGAGCTTTGTTCCCTAGCTGCGGCACGAAATGGCTCGACCGCAGCATTACAAACCCACAGAAGGAGGCCGTAGTGGCTGAATTGCGATTCGTGCAGTTGGATGTGTTCAGTGAGCGTGCCGGCGGCGGTAACCCACTAGGTGTCGTACTCGGGGCAGAATCATGGAGCGCGGCGAAGATGCAGGAGTTTGCGGCGTGGACCGATTTAGTCGAGACCACGTACTTGCTGCCGCCAACCGACCCCAAGGCCAGCTATCGGCTGCGCATATTCACGCCGAGTCGCGAGATTCCGTTTGCTGGTCATCCCACTATCGGCAGCGCGCATGCGGCGCTGGATAGCGGTTTTGCTAAGCCTGACGAAGGCATGCTGATGCAGGAATGCGGGGCGGGATTGTTGCCGATACGAATCAACGGCGAGGGTGAATCCAGGCGGCTGTTGCTGCAGTCGCCGCAGGCCCAGATCGTTAGCGAAGGCATCGACGCCGACCCGCAGCTGAGTTTCGTCCTGGGTGACCGCCGACTGGGCGCCTTGGGCGTGGCCCTGGTTGCCGGCGGCCGACGCTGGTGGATGGCTGAGCTGGTGGACGAGGCGCAAGTGCGCGGCTGGCACCCTAACCACGATGCGATTGCGGCGCTTGCACGCGCCAGCGACACGGTGGGTTTGTGCGTATTTGCACGTTGTGACGGTTCCGACTACCAGCTCTCGGTGCGCGCATTTCCTGGCGGTGTGGGCATTATCGAAGACCCGGCGTCAGGCGCGGCAAACGGCCTGATCGCCGCCTTCATCGCTCAGCGCGAGGGCAGCGGCGCACTTGGCCGGGGATATCGGGTTAGCCAGGGCCGCGAAATGGGTCACGATGCGAGTATCGATGTGCTGATTGATGGGCCGCAAAGCAACTGGGTTGGTGGGCGTTCACACATCGTTGTGGATGGGAGGCTTTTTTGGAGCTAGAGCTGGGGTTGAATAGAGGGCTGCGTTTTAGGTTTTAGGTTTTACGTTAAGAGCGACGAGTAGAGCCAGTCCGACCGAGTCCGACCAGATCTGACCACTGCGGGATCGCTGTTGCTTTTACCTAAAACCTAAAACGTAAAACCTAAAACGCAGCCCTCAGCTCTCAGCCCTGAATCGGACCAACACCCGATCCAACGCATTTCCGAACTTCTGCTTGTCCTGCTGCCTATAGGCTGCCGGGCCGCCGGACTGGATTCCGCTGGCGCGGAGTGTGTCCATAAGATCGCGCATGACCAAGCGCTGGCGAATACCGGCTAGGTCGCCTTTACGCGCTTCGGTCACGATGCGGTGATCGGCGGCATCAAAGCCGGGCGGCACAACTAGGCTGCGCACGTTGGCAATGCGCGCGGGCGTGTGGATCAAGCGATTGGCGACCATCACCATAGGCACGCCAGTGCGCTCGGCGGCACGGAGTAGGATTTCCTTCACTGCCTGAGGACAGCCGTCGGCGTCCACCCAAATGGTGGTTTTTTGCTGCGTTGAACTCATGGGTCCTTAATGGACCTCGTTTGAATGCGCTGCGAGCGGCGGCTGACCGGCATTGGCGAGCCAGCGG
>QIMA01000235.1 GCA_003233535.1 Rhodanobacteraceae bacterium | reverse complement strand
GTTTCCAGCTGACCCCGCAGGGCCGGTGTTTCCGGTCGATCCAGCCGGACCTGCGGGACCTGTATTTCCGGTCGATCCAGCCGGACCTGCGGGACCTGTATTTCCGGTCGATCCAGCCGGACCCGCAGAGCCGGTATTTCCGGTCGACCCAGTCGGACCTGCGGGGCCGGTATTTCCGGTTGTCCCTGCAGGGCCGGCGGGCCCCGTATTTCCGCTCGGTCCCGCAGGACCGGCTGATCCGGTAGCCCCGGCTGGCCCCGCAGGGCCAGTGTTTCCGACAGTCCCCGATGGTCCAGCCGGACCCGCCGGGCCGGGGTTGCCCTCTAGCGCATACAGAGCGTACGGCGCAGGGCGAATCTCCTGGCGTGGACTCAATGTGGTGTACGCACCACCGCTGGATCCGGGTCGCACCGCCAGTTCCAGGTAGCGCCGATCGCCAGCAAACGGCGCGCTGCCAAAATCCAGGTCTAGCGTGAATACACCGTCCTCGACTGGAACGTCGTTGAAGTCGGCGGAGCAAGCGATCGGGACTGGATTGCTGGCATCGTCGTGGACGCACACTTGCAGGTCATACAGTCCCGTAGCCAACGCGCCGGATTCTTTCAACAGACCTTGGTAAGTGAATTCGCTGCCCACTGGTTGCGCCGTCAGCGGCTGAATGAGCAAGGCAGTCAGGGCAGTCACTGCGCAGAGGTTGGTCACGGCAAGCTTCATGTCTGGCACCTGGATTCTAAGGGATGCCTATATGTAGCAAGACCTGGGCCAAGCTTGCGGCTCTAATGAATCAATACCTTAGCGGGTCGTGCCGACGGGGGATGGCGCTTTGGTGATGCACGATTGGGACACTCCGGTCGCGGTTCTGGGACAGTTGCGTAGCGCGTTGCTACGCAAGCTGCGCGAGTTGCCGACCCTGTCTCATCAGCCTATAGAGCCGCGTCGGCGGTCGGTGCGGTACGCGTGGTGCTGGCCACTTCGTCAAACTGTTGGCGGCATGATCGCTATTCAACGGGTTGCCTGGGCGAGTTCCAACGCCATGGCGTCGCGGTGCAGCGATTCGCTTAAATAGCACTGGTTACCGCAGCCGATCATGCCGGCCTTGGCGAAGGCTTTGCGGTACCAGCGTGCGCTGCGTTTGACGTAGCCGTCCTGATCGCCGACAAAGTCGTCATCGGCGCTCATGACTTCCAGGTAGGCGACGCCGTGACACAACTCGGCAAAACCCTGTAGTCCGCGATTTAGCTCCAGGCTGGTCAGGTAATGCATCATGTCGGCGCAAATCAACAGGTCCACGCTGTGCTCAAAGCGCTGTTGCTCTAGCTGGGCAAAGCGGAGCAGGCGCAGATTGCGAGTGCGGCCATAGCGAGCAATCGCGTATTCGCTCGAATCCAGGCCCAGATAACGAATCTCCGGTCGATGGCGAAGTAAGGCCGCGCGCCAGCTGCCTTCGCCACAGCCGATGTCCAGCACGCTGCGGATCGGGCGGCCGAGGTGGAATTCGGCGATGCCTACCGTTAGCCGAATTTTTAGGTCTAGTTCTTTGCCGCCCATTACTCGATGCGCGGGGTCGCGATACCAGCGGTCGAAATAGGCTTGGTCGTAGGTCTTTGGCACAGCGTGCTCGCTTCCAGATTCGCCTCAGCAGTTTGCCTGAGTTCGCGCTTGGTCCGTCATTGGACTGCAGATCGCCGATTGCTGCAGTGCGCAAACTTGCATAGCGGTCGATTGGCCATCACGCTGACCTGCTCCCTGCCTAGATCGATCGTCGATGTCTCGTCCGCCGCGTCAATCGCGTAACACGCAGCCTGCCAGCAGTGTCCGGATCATCAGCGGACACTTGCGTGGCTCGAAACTGCCGGTGCTGGATGCGCCTGGGTTGCGGCCCAGTCCCGATCGATTGCGCGAGACGCTATTCAACTGGCTGGGACCGAGTATCCACGGTGCACGGGTGCTGGATCTGTACGCAGGAACCGGCGCTTTAGGGATCGAGGCAGCTTCGCGTGGAGCCGGGCACGTGTGTCTGGTTGAGATGGACCGTCGGTTAGCGCAGTCTTTACGTGAGCAAGTTCACCGCCTGCGACTGGATGACGAATCGGAGTCAGGTGCGGCGGTTAGCGTGATCGAGTCCGATGCGCTGAGTCTGCTCGGTCGGTCCACCGAGCAACCGTTCGATTTGGTCTTGTTGGACCCGCCGTTCAACGCCGACCTGTGGGCGCGCACGCTGCAGGCGCTCACTGAGCACGGCTGGCTCAGCGCTGAGACCCAGATCTACGTGGAATCTCCGCTCGACCAGACGATAGCGCCACCCGCAGGGTGGATCAGCCGACGCCAGTCGCGTGCGGGCCAAGTGCAGGGCGAGCTTCTGCAACCGGTCTGAGCGACGAGAGCCGTCCAGCCACTATCGCGGCCCGTGGCCTAGCTAGCTGGCAGTCACTCAGCGCCGTCTGTTGCCGTGAGGCGCGGAGCTCGCTGCGCAGGTCATCAGCGAAATCGATCCGCGCCTCAGTCAGTACCACGGCGTAGGCCTCGCGCCGCGTGTTCGCCATTTGAATATCGGCTTCGTCGTTGAGA
>QIMA01000380.1 GCA_003233535.1 Rhodanobacteraceae bacterium | reverse complement strand
GAGTGAGGCGTGCGTGAAAAGTTCCGAGAGCCGGATTTGGCTGACTGTCGCAAAACTCGCCCGTCTTGACCCGAAGCGGTATGTGACTGGGCTCAGCCATGCGAAAATGCTCCGCTGCGCGGCTGAGCAGTGTCAGTTCGGCGAGTAAATGCGCGGCGACTATGGTCGCGCAGCTACGCGAATGTATGCGAAATGGCGCATTAACGCTCAACTTCACATTAAATTGACCACGCACGAAAGCAATTGTCTTCCAGGGGGGTCTTATCTAGTGGATGCGCGACAAAGGTTTGACAGCCTCGTGAGGACGCACTCAACCGAAATCTACCGCTACGCCTACTGGCTCTGTAAAGACGAGGCCGTAGCGAACGATTTGGTCCAGGAGACCTTTCTGCGCGCTTGGCGTTCAATCGCTCAGCTACGTGAGGTAGCAGCGGTTAAGGCATGGCTGATCACTATCGTGCGCCGCGAACATGCCCGTTTGTTCGAGCGCAAGCGCTTTGTTACCGACGACATCGACGAGATGCCGGTGGAGGATGAAGACAGTCTCAGTGCGGACGCGCAGATGGATGTCCATCTGGTACGAACGGCGATGTCCGAACTGCCGGAAAAGTACCGAGAGCCCTTGGCCATGCAGGTGGTCATGGGGATGAGCTGCAAGGAGATCGCGAAAACGCTGTCGATCAGCGAAAGCGCGGTAATGACACAACTGTTTCGAGCCCGGCAAAAGCTGAGAGGTCTGTTGGACCCGGGTGAGGCTACGGAGGTGGCCAATGCAAGGGATTGACTCTACAAATTTCCGTCTGCGCTTAGGCGCTGACCCGACCGACCCCGCACTTGCCCGTGAGGCAATGGCGCTGGGTAACGGTGCGCAGGAGCAACTGCGGACGGCGCTGGCCTTTGAAAAGGCACTCGGCGAGGCCATGGCGATTCCTATTCCGCCCGAGCTCGCAGAGCAACTGGCGCAAATCGCCCCGCCCAACGATCCACGTGCCGCGCATTGGTTTAGCCGCGGCCCCTGGCTAGCGATGGCCGCCTCCCTGCTGCTAGTCATCGGCTTCGCGTCCAACGCGCTGCTGCTGCCCAACAGCGGCGAGCCGGATGCGACAATGGCGCTCGGCATGGCAGCAATCGAGCACCTGACCCACGAACCTTTGGCGCTCATGCGTACCGAAACGGTCGCGCAACCCAAAGTTGACGACATGTTGCACAAGGCGGGCCTGCAGATGCAGCAGGCGGTAGCGGTGGACTATGCAAACCCCTGTCCGGTCGCTGGCCAAACGACCGTGCACATGGTGGTGCAGCAATCCAGCGGCCCGGTTTCGGTCATTTACTTTCCGAAAGCCGAGGTAGCGGCCTTCGGTGAGTTTGCCTACGGCGGCACCAGCGGCAAAACTATGCCCTTCGGCGATGGCATGCTGGTGCTGTTGGGTACCGACCCCGCCGGCATCGACGCGGTTCAAGGCATGTGGCAATCGGCGCACACCGCATCGGTTTCCGGTGCAAACTTGATCGTCGCCAACTGATCAAGATCGAGCAACCAAGCGCTGCGACCGGCATACAGTCGGCTGCTGTGACAAACTGGGCTGACATCGCCACCCCGCTGTTTGACCTGCGGCTGCGGCAGCATCTATCGCCCTAAGAACACACTCGATGAGCACTGAGTCCGTTTCCAGCGCGGAAAGCCCGCGCACTTGGCGTGACCGCTTTCCTGCAGTCGTTCGCCCCTATTTGCAATCGGCACCGATGGCGGCCCTGTTCTTGGGCATCTCGTCTGGTTTTCCGTACGCGATGATTGGTGCCACGTTAACCACGCGCTTGGCGCAGGAAGGCATCGATAAGCGCTCGGTGACGCAGTTCGCCCTGGCCTTCTTGGTCTACAACCTCAAGCCGTTCTGGGCTTGGATCATCGATGGGGTACGAATACCTGGCTTGGGTCGTTTGGGTCAGCGTGTGTCCTGGATGCTAGTTAGCGGCTGCATGGTCATCGCTGCAGTCGTCTTGTTGGCCAGCGTCGAGCCCAGTGAGCAACTCCTGCTAACCGCGGCGGCAGCAGTTGCAGTCGGCTTCGCTGGCGCCACCTTTGACATCGTCATCGATGCCTATCGCATCGAGTTGCTCAAGCCCGAACAACTTGGGGTCGGCTCGGGCATGTCGCAATACGGCTGGCGCATCGGCTCGGCAGCCGCCGGTGCCCTGGCCCTGGTGGTCGCTGGACGTCATGGATGGTTCGTGGGCTATTTGGTTTGCGCAAGTTTCGCGTTTCCCGCAATGCTCACAGCCCTGCTAGTTGGCGAACCGCCACGACACAAGACAATCGTCGCCGAGTCCGGTTTCCAGGCCACAGTCGCCAGTATCGTTGAGCCGCTGGTGGACTTCTTCGAACGTCGCGGGGCCTGGCTAATCCTGCTGTTTATCCTGGTCCACAAGATCGGCGACACGCTGGCTAATCTGAGCCTGCGTCTGCTCTTCAATGACCTCGGCTACAGCAACGACGACATCGCGATTTACGACGTCGGTTTCGGTTTCTGGGCATTCCTGGTGGGAATTTTTGCAGGCGGCTGGCTGTAT
>QIMA01000041.1 GCA_003233535.1 Rhodanobacteraceae bacterium | reverse complement strand
GGTTACCTGCTTGGAAGAGCCGGATGCGGGAAAGCCGCACGTCCGGTTCTGTGAGGGTGACGATCAGTGATGATCAGATCTACTCGACTAGGCGGCATGCGCCCCAGCATTCTTCGCGCATTCCCCTGGTCGTAAAGCACCCTGCCATGTTGGTCAAGATCAACAGTTCTGCGCACGAATGCCACTTTTAACCGCTGCGGCGACGTATCCTCGCTGCAACAAAGTGACGAACTGGCCGATTAAGCATGTCGACATTGATGACTTTGGGCGCCGCCGCATTCTTTGCTGGCGGGCTTACGTTTATGGGTCTGCTGTTCAGCAGCGGTGGCTCGCAACGCAGCAGGCAGTTTGCGGTCATCTCACAGCTGTGGACTGGCCAGCATGGAAGCGCTAGAAAGCTCTTGTGCCGGGCTTCTTTGGGCTTAATCGCGACCGGCGCAGTGTTGTGTTTCGCCGGCGTCGTGCGGATGGATGGCGAGCGCGCAGCTCGCTGCGCGAGCTATTGCGTGGATGACGGCTACCAGCGTGGCGCAATCGGCCCATCCGCAGATCGCAGCCCGGCGAATCGGTACGTTGCCTGCATATGCGCCAGCGATCTCGGCCCATCTAAAGAGGTGAGGGCGGACACGATCAAGCACTGAGTCCGTTATCTCAGTGCGCTTCAGTTGTCGGCCAGCAAGGTCTTCAAAATCGTCGTCGAACAGCCGATCATCGCGCGGCCGTTTTGTACGTTGCCAAATGCAGCGCAACAGCTGCTCGATGGAACCTTGGAAAACTGCCCAACCACGAACAAACGTTGCGCTTAGCGGTCAGCGGCTGGCGTTCACCGGCCAGTCCCATCGTCTTGTTCAAAGTGCTCAATATGCTCGGCGCGCAAGGCTGGTTCTATCACCAGATAGAACGCTTAGCTGACGGCAAGGAGGCCGACCTTGATCGCGGCATGATGCGCTCGTTCGCCGTCTGCTTGTGGCTGGAGCTCAGTCGCGCGGTGAAGCTGAAACGCTGCGGACTGAACGTTTCCCAAGCTCCGTGAAAGCAAATACACGTGGCCCAAGGGTATGGCAGTATCACCGACACTTCGTCAGCAGTTCATTGCTGGAACTGCGCAACTTGATGCGTACCAGAGCCTGCGTTTCGATCCGGTGCGGATCACTATAATCGGCCCCAGAACGGTCGTGCTGATCAATGCCTGCCGAAGTTCTGCGTGCATCTGTCGATTGCAGGATCGGAGCGAGGCTGTTTACAACTCGCGCAGGCCTCGTATGAAGGCGATCAACGACGTCGTCGGCTAGAGCCAACGTAGATACGGCTAGGCATCGGCACTATTCAATGGATCCCGCTCAGTGACGGAACGCGCATACAGGTCCAACTCAACCTCACAGTCATCCACGCGAACTTTGCCCTCGTATTGGAGGCCGATCTTGTGCAAGACAGCAGCCGACGCGCGGTTATCTGGCATAACTAAGCCGATGATCCTGGTCAGACCCAACTGTTTGAACCCGTAATCCATGAGGCACTGAGAGCTTTCTGTGGCATAGCCTTTGCCCCAGCAATCCGGCAGGAAGCGGTAGCCGATATCAACTTCCAACAGGTCATCCAGGTACTTCAACCCGCTAAAGCCTATCAGCCTGCCGCTGGCCAATTCGATGCATGCCATTCGGCCGTAGCCATAGCGCTGATAGTCGGCTAGCAGTCGAGTGCGGATAATCTCGCGAACCTGCTCCAGGCTGGTCTGCGGCTGCTCGCCGGTGAAGCGCAGGATCTGCGGATCAGACACCAAAGGATGAAAAGCCTCGGCGTCGTTCAGAGTAAAGGGACGGAGTTCCAGTCGCTGGGTGCGCAATATGGGGATCTGGGTCATCTGGTTTTCCGGGCAACAACTGAGCGGATGAGGTGTCTATGTGCAGGCTAAGTGCTTTAATCTACAGCGAACGTCTGCGGTTCCCACCGCATCCTTACAGATTCGGAGCACAGTCTTGCATCTAACTCGCCCCCTAGTGTTTTTGGCCATTGCCGCACTCAGCGCATCGCTTGCGCATGCTCAAGATGACCCAGCCGCCGTCTCCGGCGAAGCGCCAGCCGCGCAGCCCGCGGTTCCAGGCCCGATGCAGATGACCTCTACCGGGCTGGAGTATCAGGTCCTGGTTGAAGGCTCAGGACCAAAGCCTATACGCGCCGATACGGTGACGGTTCACTATGAGGGCAAGCTCACCAGCGGCAGCGTGTTCGACAGCTCGTATCGCAAAGGTTCGCCAACCAGCTTTTCGCTGACCCGCGTAATCAAGGGTTGGACCGAAGGATTGCAGCTGATGAGCGTGGGATCGAAATACAAATTTATCGTGCCGCCGTATCTGGGCTACGGTGCAGACGGTTCTGGCGACGCAATTCCACCGAACGCCACGTTGATCTTCGAGATCGAACTGCTGAAAATCAAATTGATTGCCCAGTGGTTTTTTCGAAGGAGCGGTGTAGTGGCTCATACACCCGACTGAGAAAAAGTCGCTGGGCGATCAAGGGCCTAGCGATGCGCGTGAAGTTTATGAAATATCCGGGTTAGATGAAGAGCCGCGTCGTTGTTCAACTAAAGCCGCCGCTATCGCAATCAGACCGAACAGCCATACCCATAGGTACAGACTAAGGGAAATAGATCAGGGTGGCCAAGCTCCGCCAATAGAATGCCGATTGGGTGTGAATCTGCGCAAAGTCCTCGGGATTGTCAGCTGAGGCGGATCTCATGGTTGCTAGCCACCTCAGTCGTTCAGCGGCAAAACAAGCTCGAAGGGACTGCTGGCTAACGACACGCAGATGGCAGAATTGAGGACTGGACCAAGACTTTAGGCATACGGATGACTGAGGCAACTGATTTTTTGATTCGCCAATCCACGCCGTCTGAGATTGATGCGGCCGTCGATTGGGCCGCTGCAGAGGGCTGGAATCCGGGTGCGTTAGACGCGCACTGCTACGGCGCGGCGGATCCCAATGCCTTTTTGATTGGACTGTTGAAAGACGAACCGGTAGCGACGATCTCGGTGGTTCGGTATGACGACCGATTCGGTTTCTTGGGTTTCTACATTGTGCGACCCGAATTCCGCGGCCGCGGACTGGGTATACAGATCTGGAATGCGGGGTTGGATTACCTAAATGGCTGCTGCATTGGTCTGGATGGTGTTGTTGAGCAGATTCACAACTATGAGAAGTCCGGCTTTGAGTTGGCCTATCGTCATTTGCGCTTCGCCGCGCCCGGTGGCGGTGCTATGCCCGTGAGTGGCGGGGTGGTGGATCTAAAGCAACTGCCGTTCGAACAAGTCGCCGATTACGACGCAGCCTTCTTTCCCAGTCCCAGACCGGCCTTTTTGCGCGAGTGGATCGCACAACCTGAAGCAACCGCGCTAGGCGTACTACGCGACGGCGAACTCGCCGCGTACGGCGTCGTTCGACCATGTCGCTCTGGCGCCAAGATCGGCCCGCTGTACGCAAACGACGCCAGTTCGGCGGAGAACCTCTTTCAGGCACTCAGGCAAACGGTCGATTCGAGCGCTGAGGTCTACTTGGATGTGCCGGACGCGAACCCTGCTGCGATGCAGCTGGCCAAACGCAATGCAATGGAAGTCCAGTTTGAGTGCGCGCGGATGTACCGCAGCGGCCGTCCGGAACTTCAGGTCAAGCGCGTTTACGGCGTGACT
>QIMA01000149.1 GCA_003233535.1 Rhodanobacteraceae bacterium | reverse complement strand
GTGTAGTGGTTCATACACCCGACTGAGAAAAAATCGCTGGGCGATCAAGGGCCTAGCGAGGGCGCGTGAAGTTTATGAAATATCCGGGTTAGTTCGGTCACCGCCGCAATGGCGGTGGCCTAACGCGTAACGCCAGACAAGTTTTGATAGTTGCGCTGCTCAAAACGCGGCGTGCATATCGCCAGAAAGATCAGATCCTCGGTGCCGATATTGGCAATGCGCTGTCGACAAGACGGTGGGATAAGGACCACATCGCCCACATCGACGACCCGCGCCGGTAAATCACCAACCTCTACCCGACCGCTGCCCCGCACAATGACGTAGCGCTCAGTCGTGTCGAGCACGCTGTGCCACTGCGTACTCACACCGGGCGAAACCCGCGCACGAGCGATAGACAGATGGGGATCGTCTTCGGAGTTGAGCATCTCGACGATAAAACACTGCTCAGGCGTATCGAATTCGGAGCTCTCGTCGAAAGGAAAGAGCTTTGCTTGCATTGATTGCGTCATGTTGATTTCCTGTTCTCAAGCTTGCCCTCGCCTACCGAGGCCCAGTTAGCCCGGATATTTCATGAACTCGCGCGATCATCGCGCGAGTTCATGAAATATCCGGGCTAGGGTTGCAACAATCGTTGGCACTTTGACACGAGACCGATGCACACTGTCAGGGGACGCCAGCGCGTTTGGGCGCGTCGGCGATACAAGTAAGAGTTGGGGAATAACATGAGCAATGGAAATGCCTACCGCACCGGCTGCTGGTTGGCCTGCGCACTGTTTGCAACCACCGCGTCAGCGCAGCAAACACAGCCTACGGCGAGTCTTTCCGTCTCTAGGCTGGTCGCCACGGAAACCACCGACGCACCGGTACTAATCTCCGTACAAATCGACCAGGCCATCGGTCGCGATCTGCCGATCCAGCTCAGTTTGATAGGCGGCACAGCAACCTCCGGCGTCGATTTCCTCCCGCCAGACAGTCCGCCGGTCATTCCAGCTGGGGCGACCCAGGCCAGCGTCGAAATCCGCATTCGCGACGACGATACGCGCGAACAGGACGAGACCATTGCCATCGGACTCGCCGATGGGGCCGGCTACCAAGTCGGCATACCACGGTTACTGGTTGTCTTGATTCGCGACGACGATGCCAACGAAGCCGACTTGCGCGAACGCCTGCAGCGGCTGATCGAAAACGCGCCAGACGCACTGATTGCGAGCCAAATCGAAACCCTGGGCCGGCTTTGTGCCAACGGCATACCTGCTGTGGGCTCTGACCTGGTCACCCGCTGCAGCCGACTGCGTTTGGCCCTGACCGACCAAAATGCGGCCGCGCGCTTGATTGAAAGCCTGCGTGGATTAGTGGCGGAGGAGTTGAGCAGCCAGCGCCGTGGCTTCCGCATGTTGGCTAACGGCCAGATGGGCGGCATCAGCCGGCGCCTAGATTCGGTGCGCATGGGCGGCGGAGCCGGGCTTAGCCTGTCAGGACTTAACGTGAGCGGTCTGTCGCTGCCTCTGGACTCGTTGGGCAGCGGAGAAAGTGACGACCCCTCGGGTCTGCTCGGCCAGGGGCTGGGCGTATTCGTTAGCGGCACCATCGGCAACGGCGAGCGTCGCGCCAGTGACCTCGAGTCCGGATTCGAAACTGACACACACAATGTTCTATTAGGCGTCGATAAGCGCATCGGGCGTTCCTGGGTGGTAGGTGCGGCTGTCGGCTATAGCCGCTTCGAAGCCAAACTAGACGCCGACGCTGGCGAACTGGATATGGAGCTTCAAAACTTCACCGCTTATGCGAGCTACAGCCGCGGTAACGGCTGGATCGATGGCAGCGTGGGTGTCGGCCAAGGTGAACTTGAACAGATCCGATCAGCGGTTTTTGAGACGACCACGGACGAAGACACAACCGTCAGCACAGACGTGTTGCGATCGACACCGGACGCCGAACTGACCAGCGCCAGCCTCTCCAGCGGCTGGAATTTCAATCACGGGCGGTGGAGCTTCGGTCCCAAGCTTGCGCTGGAATACGCCAACCTAGAAGTCGATCGCTACTCCGAGCGCGCGATCAGCGGCAGCGATAGTTTCGCCGTGCAAATCGCCAAACAGGAATTGCGGTCCTTGCTCGTGCGACTTGGATTCAGCGTCAGCGCGGCATTTTCCACGCCGCACGCCGTCCTCTTGCCTCGCCTAGAGATCAACCAAGTGACCCAACTCGAGGATGACGCCGAGCCGCTGCGCGGACAGTTCATCAACGATCCAGCCGGGGAACTGTTCTCTATACCAACGTCGGCCGTGGACAACCGCAATACCGAGGTGTCTATCGGTATCTCTGCGGTGTTCGCGCAGGGCCGATCGGCGTTCGTCACATACCGGAAGCAGTTCGGTGTGGACAACATCGAACAAGATTTCTGGGCAGTGGGAGCGAGGCTGGAGTTCTGAGCGAGTTGGTTGGCTTCGGCAAGGCTGGCCGCGGCTCCGTAAGTCGGCCTTCTACTCCTGGCGATCGTGCCACGGCCCCGACTCGGCCGCCCAAACGTCGCGCCACCACCGGCAAAGCGACCGGTACCGGCTAGATTACCG
>QIMA01000347.1 GCA_003233535.1 Rhodanobacteraceae bacterium | reverse complement strand
GGCGGAGGCTCGATTATCGATTTCGTCGACGGTCAGCTCGCCGTGGGACCCGCATCTGCCGGCGCCGATCCGGGGCCAGCCTGTTACGGCCGTGGCGGGCCGGCGACGATCACCGACGCTAACTTAGTCCTCGGTCGATTGCATCCGCCGGATTTGCCACGCGTATTTGGCGCGGACGCTAAACAACAGGTCGATCCAGATGCGGCGCGCGAGCGCCTGGCGCAGTTGGTCGATCGGATCAGCAACCAGGGCGGGCCGAGCTATGACGTTGAGACGCTTGCCGCTGGTGCGATTGCGCTGGCCGATGAGTCGATGGCGCAGGCGGTGCACGGACTGACGACAGCGCGCGGTGTAGATCCGGCTGGGCTGCGGATCAATGGGTTTGGCGGGGCGGCTGGTCAGCATCTGTGCGGCGTGGCCGAGCAACTAGGGGCCAGCGAGCTGTATCTGCACCCTTACGCCGGCGTGCTCAGCGCGTGGGGTATTGGCATTCGGGCTGAGGGGCGTTATGCGGAAATGCCGATTGAGGCAGCGTTGGACGGCGCAGCTTTGATCCAGGCGCAAACTCAGTTGCGACGATATCTAAGTGAGCGCCCGGAGCGTCTGCAGGGCCAAGAAACGACTATCCGCACGAGTTTGCGGACCCGATTGGCGGGCGGAGGAGAGCTGGCATTTAGTCTGCCGATCGAAGACTTGGAGCAGCTCAGTGAGAGTGCGCTGTTGGGCCGAGTCCAGCCTCTACAAGCGGCGTTTGCGCAACGTTTTGAACAGCATTTCGGCTATCCACCGCCAGTTTCCGATTGCATCATCGCTGCGTTGACCGTCGAGGAGGCTGCCGCGGCGCCGGAGTGGCCGGCCAGCGCGGCGGATGGAAAAGCGTCAGCACCGGGAAGCCTAGGCGCGCATGATGGAGTGAGCGCGTTGCAACTCGCTCACTATCAGCACGACCAGCTAGGGCAAGGCGATGATGTAGCCGGGCCAGCGCTGATCAGCCATCCGCTATCGACCTTGTATTTGGCGCCGGATTGGCGACTTCGAGTAAGCGCGGACGGCATGTGGCAAATCTCCCGTCAGCGCGTGCAGTCCGCAGCCGTTGCAGGTCCAGCGGAGTCGGATGCTCATGTGGATCCGGTTCAGTTGGCGCTCTATCACCACCGTTTCATGCACATCGCCGAGCAGATGGGCGAAGTGCTGCGTGCCAGCGCGCGCTCGGTTAACATTCGGGAGCGCCTGGACTACTCCTGTGCGCTGTTCGATTCACACGGGCAGCTCATCGCCAACGCGCCGCATATGCCGGTGCATTTGGGATCGATGGGCGAGAGCGTGCGCGCGGTGCTCACCGACTTCGCGACCACACTGGCGCCAGGCGACGCCTATGTACTCAACGATCCATACCGCGGTGGGACGCACCTGCCCGATGTGACCGTGGTGACGCCCGCCTTCGATGGCCAGGGCGGGCTGCTCGCCCTGTTCGCCTCCCGCGCGCACCATGCGGATGTGGGCGGTATCAGTCCGGGCTCGATGCCGGCAGCCAGTCGCTACGTCGAAGATGAAGGCGTGTTGATCAAACCGACTCGGGTGGTCACCCGGGGTGAACTGCACAGGGTGCTGATCGATAGTCTGTTCCGCACTGGGCCTTGGCCATCACGCGACCCAGCGCTCAATGTCGGTGAGGTGGAAGCGCAGCTCGCGGCGAATAATCGCGGCGTAGAACAGTTCCGGTCGTTGCTGCAGGCCCATGGTGCCGCTGCTGTGGGTGCGTACTTGGGCCATGTTTTGGATCACACCGAGACGCTGCTGCGAGAGCGCCTCCGCGGCCTAGCCAACGGTCGTGCCGAAGTGCTCCTAGATCAGGGTTTGCGCATATGCGTGGCGATTGAGATCGATCACAGAGCCGGTGCCATCTGCGTGGATTTCAATGGTACGTCTAGTCAGTCTGAGGACAATTACAACGCGCCTTCCGCTGTGGTACGGGCGGCCGTGCTCTACGTGCTGCGTTGTCTGCTGGCGCACCCGGTGCCCTTGAATGAGGGCTTCGCGCGTCCGCTGACGCTTAAGCTGCCGCCGGCATCGATGGTTTCCCCGGTTTACCCGGCTGCGGTTGTAGCAGGCAATGTCGAGACTTCGCAGGCGATTACCGACGCGTTGCTGCTGGCCCTGGGTGCCCAGGCCGGAAGCCAAGGGACGATGAACAACTTGTCCTTCGGCAACGCCGACTATCAGTACTACGAAACCGTTTGCGGTGGAGCGGGTGCGGGGCCCGGTTTCGACGGAGCAAGTGCCGTGCACACGCACATGACGAACTCGCGGATTACCGATCCCGAGGTTCTGGAACGGCGTTTTCCACTGCGTTTGGAACGGTTCGAGCGGCGCTGCGATAGCGGCGGCGCGGGACGTTGGCGCGGTGGCGATGGCGTGGTTCGTCGAATCCGCTTTCTGCAGCCGGTTGAGCTGTCGATTCTGGCCAGCCGGCGACGCTATCCAGCACCGGGTTTGGCGGGTGGAGAGGATGGGCGAACAGGTGAAAGCGTGGTTATCGACAAGTCCGGCTAGGAACGCCAGTTGGGGCACGC
>QIMA01000252.1 GCA_003233535.1 Rhodanobacteraceae bacterium | reverse complement strand
ATGGCCGCTCCGTGATCAGCCCTTCAGACGACCATACTCTGCGCCTGTGGGACCTGGAATCCGGCCGCTGCGTTAAAGTCCTCGAAGGTCATCAATCCGGGGTCACGGCCTGCGCCTTTGCCCCCGATGGCCGCTCCGTGATCAGTTCCTCAAACGACAATACCCTGCGCCTGTGGGACCTGGACTCTGGGCAATGCCGAAGGGTCTACTATCATCTGCCAGATCAACAATATGCGAGCTTCGAGCACGCCAGTTTGATTGGCCCGGACAGTTCAGGAACCGAACCCAGCTCTCGCCTCCCGCTCGCCGCCAGCCCCGATGCTTGGCGCTACTTCGAAGCACGCGTTGAGCGCGCCAATGCCGATCCTTTGATCCTGCCGGTTGAAGCGGTGACCGGGCCATGGCCGGAATCGCTCAGCTGAGCCGGACTGCCAAGGGTTGGCAACCAGTGGAGTGCGGCCGCGATAACTGCGAGCGCCAAGGCACACGAATTCGCTATTTACGCTGGCGATACCGCGTATGGCAGCGCGGTTAGGGACGCCCTTGCACGAGCATTCATGCACCGATAGGCAGCGATCTAACGCGAAAACACCCCGTACGGAGCTGATCAGCACGAGCTCAAGGCTGGACAGGGAGTTGACCGATGTCCACACTAAGGCCGATCTTTCGCGTCTTACGACCTTCATAAACGACGGTCGCGACTGCACTAATACGCTGTGGGAGGCGCTGTGGCCGCTGTGCTGGTCCTGCATGGACCCAACCTCAATCTGCTGGGTAGCCGTGAGCCAGACGTCTATGGAAGCACCACTTTGGCCGAGATTGACGCCGAACTGGAGCGCATCGCCAGTGCTCGCGGGCACTGCGTGAGCTGTCTGCAGTCGAATGCCGAACACGTGCTAATCGATCGCGTGCACGCAGCCCGCGACGACGGTAGCGCCGCAATTTTGATCAATCCGGGCGCGTTCACGCACACCTCGATTGCGCTGCGCGACGCGCTGGCTGCCGTCGCCCTGCCCTTCGTGGAAGTGCACTTGTCCAACATACATGCCCGCGAACCGTTTCGTCGGCACTCATATTTGTCCGATCTGGCGCTCGGCGTCATTTGCGGTTTCGGTCCAGACAGCTATCGCTGGGGACTGGAAGCGATTTGCGCCAGATTGACCGCACGACAACGCTGTTAAGCAATACCTAGGACCCATCAACGTGGATATACGCAAAATCAAGAAGCTGATCGACCTGCTGGAGGAATCCAACTTGGCCGAACTGGAAGTGTGCGAGGGCGAAGAAAGCGTGCGCCTATCGCGCATACCCTCGTCCATTAACGGTGGTATGCAGCTTAACCAGGCCGCACCGCTGGCTACGAACTATGCCCTTCCCGCTGCGGCAGCGCCGGCACCGGCAGCAGCCGCTAGCGCTGAAGCAAGCGCGGCCGTTGAATACGACGGCAACTTGGTTCGCTCGCCGATGGTCGGCACCTTCTATTGCGCGCCAACGCCCGGCTCACCGCCGTTTATTAAGCTGGGCCAGACGGTCAAGATTGGCGACACCCTGGGCACGATCGAGGCCATGAAGATGTTCAATCCGATCGAGGCTGACAGCTCCGGCGTGATCAAGCAGATATTGGTAGAGAACGGGCAGCCGGTCGAGTTCGACGAGCCCCTCGTGGTGATCGGATAACGCAGCCATGATCGAAAAGATCGTTATCGCCAATCGCGGCGAAATCGCCCTACGCGTGCTGCGTGCCTGTCAGGCACTGGACATTCGCACCGTGGCCGTACACTCCACCGTCGACCGTAACCTCAAGCATGTGGCAATGGCCGATGAAAGCGTTTGCATCGGGCCAGCGGCCAGCGCGCACAGCTATCTCAACGTTCCGGCGATTATCGCTGCGGCTGAAGTAACTGACGCCCAGGCGATCCATCCCGGCTACGGCTTCTTGGCTGAGAATGCCGACTTCGCCGAACGCGTAGAGAGCTCCGGGTTCATCTTCATTGGACCGACCGCAGACACCATTCGCTTGATGGGCGACAAGGTCAGCGCGATCAAAGCGATGCATGAAGCCGGTGTGCCCTGCGTGCCGGGCTCCGGCGATCCGTTGGGCAACGACGCCAACGAGAACGCCCGAATCGCTAAAGAGATTGGCTACCCGGTGATCATCAAGGCATCTGGCGGTGGCGGCGGCAAGGGCATGCGTGTGGTTCACACCGAAATGGCGCTGCACAACGGTGTGACCATGACCCGCAGCGAAGCGTTGGCGGCATTCGGCAACGGCGAGGTCTACCTGGAGAAATACCTCGAGACCCCGCGACACGTTGAGATTCAGGTGCTCGCCGACACCCACGGCAACGCCATTCATCTCGGCGAACGCGACTGCTCGATGCAGCGGCGCCACCAAAAAGTGGTCGAAGAGGCGCCAGCGCCGGGAATCAGCGAAGAACAGCGCGCGCAGATTGGCGCGGTGTGCGTAGCGGCGTGCAAGCGGATTGGTTATCGCGGCGTCGGCACCTTCGAGTTTCTTTACGAGCGCGGCGAGTTCTTTTTCATCGAGATGAACACGCGCATCCAGGTCGAGCA
>QIMA01000174.1 GCA_003233535.1 Rhodanobacteraceae bacterium | reverse complement strand
GTGCGGTGCTGGCCGATGAAAGTTCCTCGACAGCATTTTGGGTCGCCGCGCTGAACGCGGTGACGACATGGCTGTTGCCGAGTCTGTCGGTAGCTTTGGCCGGTGACCACGGCGAGCGCTGGCGGCATTGGCTGGGCCGCGCTCGGGAGCTTCCTCAGTCAGAATTCGGTGCGCGCCAGGCATTCGCGGATGCTCTGGGCGTCGACCTACGCCAAGTGCCTTGGGCGCGGGCCTGTGCGGACGCTGAACTGAATGCGGACCAGGCTAGTCGGGTGCTCGCTCTGGCCGATCCACTGCAAACACGCGTGGAAATGTTCAATCTTCGTCTGCTTGGCGTTGCTGCGCTGGACGCAGCGGCAGTTGCCACGCTGATCGAGGTACTCAATGGTTGGATCGCCGATGATGAGCTACAGATTGTGGTGGGGCAGCAGCATTGGTATTTGTGTGGCGAACGAGAGTCCTGGTCAGATCCGGCCTGTCTGCCGCCAGATAGCCTGCTCGGCGACTGTTTGAACGAGAGCTTGCCCGCGGAGCGCCAATGGCAGCGGTTGCTCAACGATATCCAGATGTTCCTTAATCAGGATGCCGCCATGCAGCGACGGCGCGCAGACGGTGCGGCAGTCATAGATAGCCTGTGGTTCTGGGGCGGCGGCGGTTTGTCGACGACGCAGTGCGATCGCTCGATCTGGGTGGACGCACTAGAGTTCGACTTTCGCGCTGTCGCCACGCGCTTAGGGCTGGCAACCTCGCGCGCGCCGGGAGCGAGCGCCATCGTCGAAGGCGAAGGAACGCTACCGCTAGCCATTCCGCTAGCTCTTTCCCGCGGCGCCCTGCGCCTGCATTTCGCCAGCGGCGAGCGATTCTTGCTGCGTAGGCGAGATCGTTACCGGTTCTGGTCGTCCCCCCACTTGGAAGCCTAAAGCATGAGCGTCAGCGCCAACCGCAGTCGCGCCAACAAAGCCGCCGGAAACGGGCCCACTCGCATTCGTCAACGCGAACTAGCAGCTGACAACGGCTTTGCCGACATGCATGAGGTTCTGGCCCGCGTCTATCGCGGTCGCGGGCTGTCGTCGGCAGCCGACGTTGACCATCGCTTGGCCAAGCTCCTCACGCCCGAAAGTCTGGGCGGGATCGAGCGGGCGGCGGCGCGAGTCTGCGCAGCTATTCGCGATGGTGAGCGGATCGCAGTGGTCGGCGACTTCGATGCCGATGGCGCGACCGGCACCGCTCTGGCGGTCTGGGCGCTGCGCAAGATGGGAGCCGCGAGGGTCGAGTATCACGTGCCGCACCGATTCAATGACGGCTACGGGTTGTCTGAACCGCTGGCCGAGCGCATCGCCCGGGGTGGCCCAGGGATCTTAGTTACGGTCGACCATGGCGTTGCCTGCAACGCCGGTGTAGCCATGGCGACGGCGCGGGGAATGGAGGTCATCGTGACCGACCACCATCTGCCCGGCGAACACTTGCCCAATGCCTACGCGATGGTCAACCCCAACTTGCCCGATGACGATTTTCCGTCCAAGGCTTTGGCCGGTGTTGGCGTTGTCTTCTACCTGATGGCAGCAGTGCGCCGCGTGTTAGACGAGGCCGGACATTTCGGCGACGGACTGAAAAAGCCCAATCTTGCTGAAGGGCTGGATCTGGTTGCGTTGGGCACGGTGGCGGATCTGGTCCCGCTTGATCGCAATAACCGGATTATGGTTCGCGCCGGACTGGAGCGCATGCGCCGCGGCCAGTGTAGACCGGGTCTGACCGCGCTGCTCAAGGTGGCCGGACGCGAGCCCAGCCGGATCAGCGCTGGCGATCTAGGCTTCGCGCTGGGACCACGCTTGAACGCTGCAGGGCGGCTGGAAGACATGGCCATCGGCATTCGCTGCCTGCTGGAGGAAGATGAGGTTACCGCCGAAATCTTGGCCAAGGAGCTAGACCGCCTCAACTCCGAGCGGCGTGCAGTACAGACCGAGATGGAAGGCGAGGCGGAGACCGTCGTTGCGGTGTTGGTGGAGAAAATGGGTGGCAATCTTCCTCCCGGACTGCTGGTTGCTGATCCCGGCTGGCATGCGGGCGTGGTTGGGTTGGTCGCCTCGCGCATGGTTGAGCGTTTCGCGCGCCCGGTGCTGGCGTTGGCTCCGGTGGAGGGCGTTTGGCGCGGCTCCGGCCGCTCCGTGCCCGGATTTCATTTGCGCGATGCGCTAGTGGAGGTGGATCGACGCGCGCCGGGTCTGCTGCAGCGCTTCGGTGGTCATGCGATGGCGGCTGGGTTCACCATGGAAGGCGAGGGCATTGCCGAACTCGGGGTGACGTTTGCGGAGGTTTGCGCGCAGGGCTTGGGCGAACAACAGCGCACGCCAGAGATCGAGACGGATGGGTCCATCTCTAGCCTGGAGCTGAGTCTGGATCTAGCGCAGGCGCTTGCCGCCGCCGGACCATTCGGACAGGGCTTTCCGGAACCGGTTTTCGATAACGAATTCCATATCCTTGGTCAGAAGCTGATCAAGGAACAGCATCTGCGCGTGACCCTGCGCCACGTCGACGGAGGCCCGACACTAACCGGTTGGTGGTTTCGCCACGGCGACACGCT
>QIMA01000083.1 GCA_003233535.1 Rhodanobacteraceae bacterium | reverse complement strand
CAAGGACTGGGCCATTGCCTGCGCGACGCGCCTTGCGGCGAAACACCACAGGGGCGCTGAACCCGTCATTAGACCGTTGACAGGACACTAGCCTCGTTGAACGGTTTGCGCGACAAATCCAGGCTGCCCCCCTTGACGCCCGGCGGCGCACTTGTGAGTCTTGTCGCATCACGCCGGGTTTTGCTCGTCTCGACTACACCGGCTAGCACTTTCGATCCAGCGCTGCGCCGCAGGGCATAGCGTTCGCAAAGATAGATCAGCGGGGTGCCAACAACGCAAGCCAGCGATTTGATCACTGTAGGTCCGAGACTCGGTTCTAGCGGCTCAGCAACGCCATAACGTGGCCGCTGGCGGCGCTAAGCGTCAGACTTACAGACCCGACAATCGGCAGCTTTCGTTGCGCGGCACCTCACTCACTGTCATCGACTGGGAGGAAGAACTATGCCGCGTTTTGCCATGGAGACCATCCGAAACATTGCACTTACCGGCCACCCTGGGGCCGGAAAAACGACTCTCTATGAGGCCCTGCTAGAAGCCGCAGGCGCCATCCAGAGCCAGGGCAGTATTGAGCGCGGAAGCACTGTTTCCGACCACGATTCGATGGAAAAAGAGCGCGGCCATTCGCTCAATACCTGCCTGTGCAGCTTCAATCACAAGGGCACCCACTTCAATCTTATCGATACTCCCGGCTACCCGGACTTTCGCGGACCGACGCTAGCCTCGATGGCGGCCGTGGAAACCGTCGTCGTCGTCATCAATGCACAGAACGGCATTGAGCACGGCTCAATTCGGCTCATGGACCGCGCCGGAAAACGCTCCAATGAGCGCATGATCGTGGTCAACAAGATCGATGCCGAAGGGGTGGACATTGCCACGCTCCTTGCCGAGATTCAGAACACCTTTGGCCGCCAATGCTTGCCAATCAATCTGCCAGCCAAAGGCAACACCAAGATTGTCGACTGCTTCTTTCACGCCGAAGGTGACAGCGACCTGGGCCCGGTTGCCGACTTCCACCAGCAGATCATTGATCAGGTGGTGGAAGTTAACCCCGAGATCATGGAAAAGTACCTAGAAGATGGGGAGGGCAAGCTAACCCCGCAAGAGGTGCATGACGCGTTTGAACAATGCCTGCGCGAAGGTCACCTCGTACCGGTGTGCTTTTGCTCTGCGCGCAGCGGTGTGGGCATTGCGCAACTGCTGCAGCTCTGCATGAGCGTGTTGCCCAACCCTGCTGAGGGCAATCCGCCGTCCTTCCTAATTGGTGAAGGCGATAGTGCCGTCCCAGCGAAAGTTGAGCCCGATCCGAGCAAACACGTGATCGCCCACGTCTACAAGGTGATTAACGACCCATTCGTGGGCAAGTTAAGCCTGTTCCGGGTCTACCAGGGCACGGTGCGACGCGATTCACAGCTGCTTATTGGCGACGGCCGCAAGCCCTTTAAGGTCGGCCATCTATTCAAGATCTTTGGCAAAGAACACCAGGAAGTGGAAGAAGCCATTGCCGGCGACATCTGCGCCGTCGCCAAAGTTGAGGACATTCACTTCGACGCCGTGCTGCACGATTCACACGACGAAGATCACTATCATCTGCTGCCAATCGCCCTGCCCTCGTCAATGTTCGGCTTAGCCATCGAGCCGGCTACCCGTGGCCAGGAACAAAAACTCTCCGGCGCCTTGAGCAAGCTCAGTGAAGAAGATCCTTGCTTCCTGATTGAGCACCACGCCGAACTGAATGAGACCGTCGTTCGTGGTTTGGGTGATCTGCACTTGCGCGTGATGTTGGCCCGGCTGCATGAACGTTACGGTGTGGAAGTCACGACCAGCCCGCCGCGCATCGCCTACCGCGAGACGATCAGGGCCAGCGCAGAGGGCCACTACCGACACAAAAAACAAACCGGTGGCGCAGGCCAATTCGGTGAAGTGTATTTGCGTATCCGGCCCTTGGAACGCGGCGAGGGCTTTCGCTTCGTCAATTCGGTAGTTGGCGGCTCCATCCCACACAACCTGATTCCTGCGGTGGAGAAAGGCATTCACCAGGTGCTTAGTTCGGGGGCGATCGCCGGTTACGCGCTACAGGACATTGAGGTCACCGCCTACGACGGCAAATACCACGCGGTTGACTCCAAGGAGGTGGCTTTCGCAATGGCTGGCAAGAAGGCTTTTATAGACGCCATTGGCAAAGCCAGGCCGATTATTCTTGAGCCCATCGTCGCTCTGGACGTGGTCGTACCGGAAGATCATGTCGGCGACGTTACCGCCTCACTGGCGGGCAAGCGCGGAAAAATTAGCGGCACAGATTCGCTAAGAGGCGGCGAAATCGTGGTCAAGGCACAGGTACCCCTAAGCGAGATCAGCGAATTTCAGACTGAGCTCAAAGCGATCAGTCAGGGTCAAGGGCGCTATAGCGTCGAACCCAGCCACTACGAACCGGTGCCGATGCAAGTGCAAAAACAACTGGCTGACGCCTGGAAGCCGAAGGCAGAGGAGGACTAGCCCGGGATTTCATGAACTCGCGCGATGATCGCGCAGGACATTGATTGCCCAGTGGTTTTTTCGAAGGAGCGGTGTAGTGGTTCATACA
>QIMA01000524.1 GCA_003233535.1 Rhodanobacteraceae bacterium | reverse complement strand
GTGACAGTGTCCATCTAGTCTCTCTCCGGCGATTAATACTAATGAGACTTATTCTCATTATGAAGACGCGAACTGTCAATCCCCTGGGCCCCAAATAGCGGATAATCTATGCGCATTCCACAGTTTGGATTGCCGGTCTTGGCGCAAACACTATGCAAACTTGAGCAGATCACCGACGGCGGTGCCTTTGAGGTCGACGCTCCGGACGGCATGGATACGCTCGTGCTGCTGCGGTTCGGTGGTGTGGTCAAGGCCTATTTGAACGTGTGCCCGCACGCAGGGCGACCGCTGAACTGGGCGCCCGGCAAGTTCTTGCTGGCCCACGGACAGCTGGTCTGTGCGGCCCATGGCGCCGCGTTCAAACCGGAGGATGGCGTGTGCATTGGCGGCCCCTGCCGCGGTGAGAGCCTCACTCGATACGACGTATCGGTCGTCGATGGCGATGTCGTGCTCAACCAAACTGAACCGGCAACCTGATCCTGCACATTGACAAGCGCGCAACCGAAAATCCCCGACTGCCGAGTACTCGGTCAAGGATGCTTAAGCCTTGTCACGGTAACCTATGATTTATCTGTACGCGCGCATGGTTGCCGCCCGGCGCTGCTATACCCACGCGTGCAGCCGCCACAACCACGGAGTGACCGCTATGCCCATGACGTACCGGACTGTGTTGCTGAGTCTGATGTTGCTGCTCCCACTCCAGCTGACCGCGCAGGAGGCACCCGTCCCCAGCGCCGAATCAGCCAGCACGCCTGAGACCGCCGATCCCGACACGCAAGCCCCGCCCGAAACCGGCGCTGCGGCAGCGATCAGCACCGAAGCCCCGACACCAGCAGCGGAGCGCACGGCAGACGACAGCGCGGCACCGGACACCGATTTGGGTGCAGTCCGAACAGACGCTAGTGCCGGCGCGGTAGCCGATCCAACCAATCCGGGCGACCCGCTGCCCGGCGCTATGTCTATGGACGACGAACCAGCTGCCTTCGGACTCATCGACGGCAACCGCCTAAACGCCTTCCTCGACGGCCTAGTCGAGGCCTCTATGCTGCAGTACAACCTGCCGGGCGCAGTAGTTACGGTGGTAGAAGCCGACCAGGTCGTCAGCAGCCGCGGCTGGGGTTTCGCTAACATCCAAGAGCGCGAGCTCGCCAGTCCGGCCAACAGTCTGTTTCGGGTCGGGTCGATTTCCAAAGTGGTCACCGCCACGGCGTTGATGCAGATGGTCGAGCGCGATCAAATCGATTTGGACCAGCCGGTCACTCGCTATTTGGACCCCGCGCCGTTCCCCGAGGCCGAGGCGGTGACGGTCAACCACCTACTCAGCCATCGAGCCGGTTTCGAAGACAGTTACTTGGGTCACTTCGTCGCCGATGACGAGGCCAGTGACTACACGCTGGAGGCTTACGTCAATCGATTCCCGCCAGAGCGCGTGCGCGGTCCCGGCGAAATCAGTTCATACAGCAACTATTCTCTAGCGGTAATCGGCGAGATCATTGCCAAAGTCAGCGGCAGCAGCTTCGATGACTACCTGGACCAGCAGCTGCTCGCGCCGCTGGGAATGCGCAAATCCAGCTTCCGCGAAGCGGCCGACGGCATGCCCGATCGCGCCGATGCGCTGCCGCCCGCGCTGACCGAAGCGCGTGCACAGGGTTATCGCTACAGCGGCGGTATGCAAAAGCCGAACAGCCGCTGGTGGCTGCACCGGGGTATGGCGCCGGCCGGTTCGCTGTCGGCGACCGCTGAAGACATGGCTCGCTTCATGCGCCTGCACTTAAACGGCGGCGAGTTGGATGGCGTGCAGCTGTTGCGCCGCGAAACCATCGAACAGATGCACTCCGAGCTAAGCCGCAACCATCCCGCCGTGGGCGGCAATGCGCACGGATTTTGGGCGAATGAGATCGGCGGCCTAAAAACCCTGGAACACGGCGGCGCCATCTTCAATTTCTACAGTAATTTGGTGCTGATACCGGAAGCCAATGTAGGCATTTTCGTATCTACCAACGGCGCTCGCGGTCGGCAATTCACGCAAGATTTGCCGCGCCTGATCGTCGAGAATTTCTTGGCCAGTCGGGCACCGGTACCGGCCACCCCAGCTGGATTTGCCGACCGCGCCAGCGCCTTGACCGGCGTCTATCGCAGTACCCGGCGCAACTATTCCAAGCTGGAGGCCTCCGGCACGCTGTTTAATTCCGACACCGTGGTTTCCGTGGTCGAACCCAACACCCTGCTGGTAACCGGCGGCAGCGGACCGCGCAGCTATACCGAGCGCGAACCTGGCATCTTCATCTCCGATCGCGACGGACGCACCATCGCCTTCTCCGCCAGCGCCGACGGCCCTGCACAGCGCTTGTACCCGAATTACGGCCACGTCGTGCTCGAACGCGTGCCTTGGTATGCGCGCACCGAGCTGTTCTGGGCCGTATTCGGCTCCCTGCTTGCGCTATCGGTCTTGCGCATCTTAGGTTTGCGCTTGCGCAAGGCCAAACCGGTCGGCCCAGCGAGCCACACCGCTGCAGTCGTAGGCTGGCTAGCGGCTCTAGGCTGGCTCGCATTCAGCGTCGGCATGATGGTCGTGTTTAAC
>QIMA01000243.1 GCA_003233535.1 Rhodanobacteraceae bacterium | reverse complement strand
GAACTCACGCGGCACCGCACGGTGTTCTTGAGCTGCCTCGGTGTGAGCTGGTTTTGGTTCTATGGCTCGATCTACTTCACCCAGCTACCGCACTACACCAAAGACGTATTGGGCGGCGGTTCCGGCGTTCTGACCCTGCTGCTGACGGTATTTTCCGTCGGCACCGCGATCGGCTCGCTGCTGTGCGAACGGATGAGCGGACACCGCGTGGAAATCGGACTGGTGCCGTTCGGCTCGATTGGCATGACCGTGTTTGGCGTAGACCTGTACTTCGCCACACCGCTAGCGCCGCTGGGTCAGGAAATCGCCGTTGGCGCATTCCTTATGGCACCTGGGACCGGCCGCTTACTGTTTGACTTGTTCGGTATGGCGGTCTTCGGCGGCTTCTTCATCGTGCCGCTGTTTGCGATGATCCAGCAGCAAAGTGCTGCGGCCATACGTTCGCGGATCATCGCCGCCAACAACGTACTCAACGCCGCGTTCATGGTTACCGCCGCGCTGTTTTCGATCGCCCTGACCAGTTTCTTCGATACCGGCATCCCGATGCTGCTGCTGATCGTCGCCGTGCTCAATGCGGTGGTCGCGATTTATATCTACAGCCTGGTGCCTGAGTTCCTGCTGCGCTTTTTGTCCTGGCTACTGATCAACGCGCTGTACCGAGTCCGTCCCAAAGGCCTCGACGAGATTCCGGAAGATGGCCCGGTACTGCTGGTGTGCAATCACGTTAGCTATGTCGATGCGCTGATTGTCGGCGGCTGCATCCGCCGGCCGGTGCGCTTTGTCATGTACTACAAGATATTCCAGCTACCCGTGCTCAGCTTCCTGTTCAAGACCGCCCGCGCAATTCCCATCGCCGGCTACAAGGAAAACCCCAAACTGATGGAAGACGCCTTTGATCAGGTCTCGCAAGAACTGCGCGCCGGCAATGTCGTATGCATTTTCCCGGAAGGCGCACTGACTGCGGACGGCGAGATCGCGCAGTTCCGCGCCGGCGTAGAACGAATCCTCGGAGCCGACCCAGTACCCGTCGTGCCGCTAGCGCTCACCGGCCTGTGGGGCAGCATGTTCAGCCACTTTCACCGCAGCGGCGGACGTATGTGGCCACGCAGGCTGTGGTCGCGCATCGGCCTCGTTGCCGGATCAAAAATTGGTCCGGAAGCGGCCAACGCTGAGTCACTGGAGGTCAAAGTGCGCGGGCTCAGGGGTGACTTGGCGTGATTGAGGGCTGAGGGTGTAACGAATTTTGTGTGCCGAACCGTTACTCCACTTTCATCGCGTGCAGTTACCCTGTGGGCTGACTAGGCACCGAGGTACTCGCGATGGCGTTGCTAGAAAACCGTCCTTTCGATGAAATCAAAGTAGGCGACACGGTTAGTCTCAGCCGCACTCTCAGTACACGCGACATCAAGCTGTACGCGGTGATGTCAGGCGATATCAACCCCGCACATCTGGACCCGGCCTATGCCGAGCAAACCCGATTTGAGGGCGTCGTTGGGCACGGCATGTGGCTGGGTGCGCTGGTATCGACCCTGCTGGGAACGCGCCTGCCGGGACCGGGAACGACCTACGTCTCTCAGGATCTGCGCTTTCTTGCGCCGGTACGACCTGGCGATACCGTCGAGGTACGCGTTGAAGTGAGCGAAAAACAGGCGCAGAGGCGAGTGTTGCTGGGCTGTGATTGCCGCAATCAGCGCGGTGAGACAGTTGCCGAAGGCCAAGCCGTGGTTATAGCGCCAGTCGAGAAAATTAGCCGCGAGGCGCATGAACTCCCGGACATCGAATTCCGCGACCGCGCCGGCTACGACCGGCTAATCCGCGCTGCCAAGTCCTACGACACTTTGCCGATTGCGCTTGTACACCCATGCAGCGCCGTTTCCTTAGAGGGCGCGATCCAAGCGGCCGAGGCCGATTTGATGCGCCCAATACTGGTCGGGCCCGCAAACCGAATTCGCCGGATTGCGGATGGCGCGGAACTGGATATCAGTGCATTTGAGCTGATCGACACGCCGCACTCGCACGCCTCCGCCGAGCGCAGCGCGGCCCTTGCCAAGGACGGCGAGGTGGCGACCTTGATGAAGGGCAGCCTGCACACCGACGAGTTTCTGCGTGCAATCATTGCCCGCGATGCTGGCCTGCGTACCGATCGCCGAATGAGCCATATATATCTGGTTTCATCGCCCGATTACCCCAAGCCGCTGATGGTCACTGACTGCGCGATCAGCGTGGCTCCGGATTTGGCGACCAAGGTCGATATCTGCCAGAACGCGATCGACTTTGCACAAGGGCTCGGGATCGCAGAGCCGAAAGTGGCGATTCTCGCTGCGGTTGAAAAGGTCAATTTGCACATGCAGGCCACGTTGGATGCGGCGGCGCTGTGCAAGATGGCCGACCGGCGTCAGATCAAGGGCGGGTTACTCGACGGACCGCTGGCCTTCGACAACGCGATCGATCCAGAGGCAGCCAAGATCAAGGGCCTGTCTGATCGCGTCGCCGGTCAGCAGGACATCTTGCTGGTGCCCGATCTGGAGGCCGGGAATATCTTGATCAAACAGATGACATTTATGGCCGACGACGACGCGGC
>QIMA01000202.1 GCA_003233535.1 Rhodanobacteraceae bacterium | reverse complement strand
AAAAGGGAGCGGTGTAGTGGTTCATACACCCGTTTGAGGAAAAACCGCTGGGCGATCAAGGGCCTAGACAGGGCGCGCGAAGTTTATGAAATTCCGGGCTAGAGGTTCCCAGTAGATCGGTCACAGCGGTGTAGAATCTCTAGGGGGCTGCAGTATCTGGCAGATGCACAGTTGAGGTCGGTAGCCTCAAACTGGCGGACCCTAGGCGCTCGTCAATGAACTGGAGACGTTTATGAAGATCACTTACTCGCGCGCCGCGCGCATCGTCCTCCTTGCAACCCTGCTATGCCTTGGCAGTGCCAATTCCTGGGCACTAAGCTATGTGATGATGAGCGACCGAGATCTGCTCGACAGTTCGCCCTTGCTGGTCCGCGCCCAGGTCATCGAGGTGCTTCCCGCCCGAGGCGGACCAGCTGGCATCGAGTCGGTCTACAGCTTGCAGATACAAGAGCAGTTCAAAGGCGCTCAACTGCCGGTCGTGGTTCAATTGACATTGCCTGGCGGCCTCCTCAATTCTGGTTTTGGCCAAGTCAACTTTGGCATCCCGAAGCTGCAGCCTGGGCAAACGCTTTTGCTGTTCGCCGAGCAACGCAGTGACGGCAGCCTGCAAGCGATGCAACTCACCATGGGGATGTTTTTTCGCCTGCAGCAGCACGGGGTTGATTACTACGAACGTGCTCTGAGCGCGGAGGGCGATCGCGGTGAAGGTTTTAACGCAACCTATCACCGGCCGCGAGCGGCCGAGCCATTCGACCGCTGGCTCCGCGCTGCCAAGTATGGCAAAGCAGCAGCCACCGAGGATTATTTCATCGATCTCAAGGCGGTCAGCTCGTGGCAGAAATTCAACCTGTTGCGCGGCGACAACAACAACGCGGTTCGCTGGTTCCAGTTCGATACCGACACTGCCTTGAACTGGGTCTCAACGGCCGGGGGGCAGGCCGGCATGGTGCAGAACGAATTCGCAATGATTACCGCAGCAGCCAACGCGCTCACCAACGACGCCGGCAGCAGACTCACCGTCACCCACTCGGGTGCCACCATCCCGTCGCCCGACACGCATTGCGACAATGGCAATTCCGATGGCCACGCCGTGTTGTGGAATGACCCGCTAAACGCGATTTCCGGCAGCTACAACTGTGCCAATGGCGGTGTCTTGGCCAGTGCCGGGCCGTGTTTTTTCGAAACCAGCACGATTTCAAACGGTCAGCCCTACAACGAGGCCTTTGAGGGCCGCATCCAGATCCAAGACAACGCCGGCTGCTATTTCGATGGCGACAGCGGCAGGAACGGGGCGGAAGTTATGGCGCATGAAATGGGCCATGTGATTGGCTTGGCGCACTCCTGTGGCGATGCGGAAACCGGCAGTTGTGCCGGTGCTCCGGCTGCGGCACAGGTAGCGACTATGCGCGCCAGCGCATTTGGTGACGGCCGCGGCGCATCCTTTATGCCCGACGACCAAGCCGCGCTGGCATTTGTGTATCCCTCAGGGCTCAGCCCCAATATCTTCGCCAACGGCTTTGAGTAGAGCTACAGGCGGAAATAAAGCGCGCCCCGCGGGGAAGTCAGCAACAACCCCGGGCAACAACGCCGGGACAGACGGAAACTAGCGAGTCGAGAGAGAAGCTTGCGAGTTGGGCATCACAAGTTCCGCAGCTAATGGCATAAACCATTGATCTGTCTAGTATCAGACAGTCAAAAATGACACTACAAGGGTGATTTTTGAGGTTTCGGTAGCTTCAATGCCTCGAAGAGTTCGAGTTGCTCTGGGGTGGTTTTGCTCAGGCCGGAAAAGCGCTTGTCGCCGATCGTGGCCCGGTGCCTTTGGATGTGGCGGAGGATCTCCAGGGTTTCCCCTGGGCTGGCTTTGTTGCCACTGGCCTTGAGCCTCATTCGCATCACTCGGTACAGCGCCAGAAAGCAGATCAGCGCATGAGCACGTATGCGGTCGGGGAGACGGTGATAGACCGGGGCGATTTCGATGTCACTTTTGAGTACGCGAAAGCCTCGCTCGATGTCGGCTAGGCTCTTGTAGCTCGTCACGATCTGGCTGGTGCTGTAGTCCGGGACATTGCTCAGCAGCACCAGCTTGCCGTCGAAGCGTTCGGCGTCGGTGATGGCTTGTTCGTTAATGGCAAAGTTGAAGCGATCCGCTTGATAGTCCGCCTGGATAAAGCGCGTCAGCGCAGCATCGGTTACCGACCGATGAGGAAAGTTGAGCTTCAGTTTATTACCAACTGGAGCGATCAATGGAAGCAAGCGGGCGAGCGCATCGAGGTCGTGAGGGCTGGGCGGCGCTGATGGAGCGGTGGCGCAGCAGCGGGTTATCGGTAGAGGCACTTGCCGGATTGAGGGAGTCAATCGGTCGGGCTTCTATCGCTGGCGCTCGCTGCTTGATTCAGGTTCGGCGTTTTTGGCCAAAGCCCAAGCCCGACACGAACCTGGGCCAATCGGCAACTACGCAGGAATTTGTGCGAATTCGCGATCCGGGGTAGAAACGCGCCCTAGCCCGGATATTTCATAAACTTCACGCGCCCTCGCTAGGCCCTATGAACCACTACACCGCTTCTTTAGAAAAACCACTGGGCAATCAATGTCCTGCGCGATCATCGCGCGAGTTCATGAAATATCCGGGCTAGACTGACGCAATCCGACTTGGCTGGCTGTAGGCAAATGCCGCGCCGTCGTGTAGGAGTTTTCCGGCTTTTGTCTGTCCTGGGTTTTGGTCTAAGTGGTGGTTGGGGCGGCGGGTTCGGCGGCGGAAGGAGCGGCGGTCCACTTTTTGTCGGTACCTGCGGCCTGGGTTGTGCAGAGGGCTGCGCTTGTAGTTCTGGGTGTGGAGCACCTTCCGGGCCGCCGGCGTTTGATTCGTCTGGATTCGGCGCAGGAGCAGGAGATGGACCGCCTTCACCGCCTTGTCCTGACGGCGAATGCTGCAACCAGTAACCCAAATTCAATTACGTTGATTAATGCAGGTCACCCTAGATGCTCGCCTATTCGCGCCACATAGCAATCGCCCTCCTGCTGCTGTCTTCTGCTGCAGTTGCCGCCCCAACCGTTCGCCTACCCAACGGCGAACTAACGGACAGCAATCTCGACATTCAGGTCAAGGTACTGGGCGGGGCGATCTCAGTGCGGCGTACCTGGACCAACGGTCGCTGGTACTTCAATCCGCTGTGG
>QIMA01000168.1 GCA_003233535.1 Rhodanobacteraceae bacterium | reverse complement strand
ATTGCCGGACTGCCGACTACCGGTAGCAGAGTCAGGGTCGGCCCGCCGTTGTCGGCCAACATGGTGTCGACGATAGCCGCTAGCGCCGTTGGATTGGTGCCGTTGCTGGTCGCCGTGATATCGCTAGCACCGGGTGTGAAGCCATTATCGAACGACGCTGCGTTACTGCGGTTGCTGCGACCGAGGAGATTGTTTGCGTCGGCCTGCACGTCACCCGAAATCTCGTGGCCGTCGTCGCTCGCGTTGTTGCCCGACACCAGGGAGTTCCTGATCCGCACGGTACCGCCACCGCGACCGATGCCGCCGCCGTCATCGCTGGCGGTGTTGCCGACGATCGTGCTGTTGACCAAAGTGGTTGTGCCCGATCGGCTGTAGATTCCGCCGCCATCGGTTCCGGTATTGCCAGAAAGGGTGCTGTTGACGATGGTAACGTTGCCAGAAAACGTCATGACCCCGCCGCCCAGGCCCGCGGTGTTGTTGGTGATCTGGCTTTCCTCGATCCTCACCGTGCCCGTCCGAAAGTAGCCGCCAGCGCCGGCGCCCCCGCTGCTGGTCGTCGTATTTCCGTCAATTACGGTACGCCGAACCGTCAGGCGTCCGCTACGCGCGGCGATGCCCGCGCCGTCACCAGCGGACATGTTGCTTGACAAGGTGCTGTCCTCAATCGTTGAGTCGCCCCTGATGACAAATATTCCGGCGCCTTGATCGCCAGCCGTGTTATCCGTGACAAGGCTGTTGCGCAGTGTGAACGCACCGCCACCAGTCCGATAGATGCCGCCGCCGTCATCAGCCGCGCTGTTGTTGTTGATAACAACGTTTTCAAGTGTTCCAGTCATGTTGGCGTTGAACAGGTTCAACCCGATACCACCACCATCCCCGCCGGCACTATTCATCGAAAAATTGCTGTCGCGCAAAGTCAGGTCACCGAGATCTTTATAGAATCCGCCGCCGTGCTGGCGCATCGCCGTGTTGCCGCTAAAGTTCACCCGTTCGACGACGGCTGGGCCAGCTGTGCTGTAGATGGCGCCGCCAAAATCTACCGCCGTGTTGCCAGAGAATGTGCTGTCGGTCAGCGTTAGGCTTTCGTAGCAGATCATTGCGCCGCCGCGGGTGCTGGAGTTGACCCCGGTATCGGTGGCCAGACCGTTGACAAAGCTCAGTCCACTGATGCCGATGTCGAAGTAGGTGTTGAAGTCGCCATTGCTAACGAAAAAGATCCGGCTCGCGTTATTGCCGCTGATCGTTAACAGCGTTTGCCCTGGACCGGTGATGGTCACCGCTTCGGTGATCTCGATTTCTCCAAGCGTCAGGATGATGGTGGCCGGACCACCGCTCGTTAAGGCTGGCGCAAAGCTGATCGCACTGTCGTCGGGGTCCAGATTCGCCCGTTCGAGCGCTTCGCGCAGCGATAAATCGCCCACCGAGAAGTCGCCGTCGCTTTCATCAACGAGGGTGTCCACAACCAACGTTGGCGACGGACCAGCCACAGTCGCCGCGCTAGCACCGCAAAACAGCAGCAACCCACATCCGGCTCTGAAAAGGAACCCGTTCATATAACCCCCTGAAGAATCACCATGCGCCGCAAGTCTCACCTCGATGGCTGACTCACTTCACCGAAACCAACCAAGAACACCCTGATACGAACTCATGCGCAAGACAGCGCCGGTTTGTAACAAAGAATGGGGTATGTTCCCGCTGGGGGCCCTTGGATCCAAGACTCAAGCGACCGCGTGAAGTCCACGAATGCCGACCTTGACGGGCAACAACGAGGCCGCAACTAGCCGCGATTCCGAGGATCTAATGACTACCCAGATCGGCCAGTTTGGCGCGCGCCTCTTCCGTTTTCGTATCGCTAGGTGGGTAAATCACTACACGTATGCGTAGCGCCTCGCTGAACGCAGCGCGAGCCAAGAGCCGATCACCCATTTGTTGATGGATCGCACCGAGCGCGAATTGCGCATCGGCAACCAACCGATGGTCGGGCCCATAGGACTCACTGTAGGCCTGACCCGCCTGCTGTGCCCATTCGAGCGCGTGAGCAAACTCGCCCATGTGCGCGTGCAGCGTTGCCAACAACAGTTGGGTGCTCGCGCTCGCTTTGGGAGTCCTGCGCCGATCGGCATCAATGATTTCCAGGGCCAACTTGAGCGCCTGTTCCGCCTCGCGATAGCGTCCGGCCTGGGTCAGCAGATCGCCGCGTATGCGCGCCACAGAGGCTCGTGACATGTGCAGCGGCGGCAGGCTTTGCTGCACCCGATCCAGGCGGTCTAGGGCCCGACCGAGCGACCCTGTTCGTGCCTCTACCTTGGCTAACGCAAGGTTCAGATCACGAAGTGCGATGTCGGTGGGAGCCAAATCGATCTGACCTCGGCGCTGCGCGGGAATCAGCACGGCAAGCGCGTCGGCATCCCGACCAGCGGCCAGCAATGCGTTGCCCTTGTCCGCCGCAAAATAAGCGCTTTGGCGGGGAATGTGCAGTGTCGCGACCAGCACCGTCAGTTCCGCCAACTCGCGATCGACCAAGTCCCACTGACGACGCGAAACGCGATCCCACAAGACGTTGCGGCGGCTACTAATCGTGCGCGGATGGCCCTCGC
>QIMA01000402.1 GCA_003233535.1 Rhodanobacteraceae bacterium | reverse complement strand
GTGTAGTGGTTCATACACCCGACTGAGGAAAAGTCGCTGGGCGATCAAGGGCCTAGCGAGGGCGCGTGAAGTTTATGAAATATCCGGGCTAAGCCAAGCGCTGGGTTGATCTGGCTCAGCTACCGAAGTCGTAACTCATTAACTTTTCGGGTTCCTGCAGGAAGTTGCCCTGCACGAAACTCACGCCGCACGAGAACAGGACCGACATGCTCGCGGCATCCTCGACGAATTCGGCGATGACTTCGCGGTCCAAAGCGCGCGCTTCCTGGCAAATCTCGCGGACCTTTTGCTGGCTCTCCTGGTTTTTGTGCATATCCGCCATGTACGTGCGGTCTATCTTGATAAACCCGGCCGGGACATGTTTGAGCAGTTGGAAGGAGTTCAGCCCGCTGCCAAATTGCTCCAGCGCGAAGCCGCAATGGAGCTGCGCCAGACCCTGGGCCAGGAATCGGGCAGGCTTAAGGTTGGTCACCACTTTGCTTTCCGGCATTTCGAAGATCAAATGGCTGCCGGGTAAGCGGGCGAGTTTTAGCTGCTGGGCCAGCCATGGCAGCAACGTACCGTCTTGGATGCTTTGCGGTGCAAGCTTCACAAAGAACGTGCACTTGATGCCCTGTTTCAGCCGTTCGGCCAGCACCTGAATGGCCTTGCCGATTACCCAGCGATCAATATGCGGCATCAGCCCGTGATGCTCGGCGACCTGCAGGAAGTTGTTGGGCGAGATCTCTCCCTTCGGACTTTGCAGGCGCAGCAGGATCTCGTAGTGCTCGCCCTCGGCGCCTTGCAGGCTGACCATGGGCTGGTAGAAAAGCACGAAGCCATCTTTGGTCAGAGCGTCTTTTAGTAAACTCAGCCAGTGCTGATCGCGTTCGGCCTGCGCCTTGTCGTGTGCGCCCGGATCAAACACCGTAACCTTGTTGCCGCCATCTTCGCTGCTCGTTCTAGCCGCTTCAGCGGCGCGTTCGAGCACGTCTTTGACGCTGCTCATTTTCTCAGTCAGCAAGCAAACGCCAATGCTAGACAGCATGCTGATGGATTGCTCGCCGACCTCAAAAATTTGTTCTTCGATGCCGTGGCGCAGAGCGTTGGCGAAGGCCGCGCACTCATCGTGGCTGCGTTCGGTGGCCAGCACGGTGAACGTGTGATCAGAGAAACGGGCAATGATGTCCTGCGCAGCAACCAGTGATTTTAGCCGAGTCGCGACGTCGGCCAGCAACACATCGGCGCCGCCTATCCCGATGCTGTCCAGCGTATGCCGATAGTTGTCTAACTCAAGGTAGATCAGCGCTTGATCGACTTTGCCGGCGACCGCCGAGCCCACGCCACGCTCAAGCTCGGTGAGGAAGTGTTGGCGGTTAAACAAGCCGGTAACCAAGTCCTGGCGCTTAAGCGCGTCCAACTGCTCGGCCACTTTGGCGTCGACGGTTTGCTGACGAAACACGATCTGCGTGCAGGGCTCACCGTCGATGCTTGCTGCAGAAAGCTCAAGGGCGGCATCAAAGGTCGCACCATTCGGCGTTTGCGCCTTGAGTGCCAAGCGATCGGGTCGCTTTTCGCCCTTGCTGATTTTCTTGAGGACGTTCTTAAACTCGCCAGCGTCCTGGCTACTGATCAGTTCCAATACCGGGAAACCCTCAATTTCTTCGAACTCTTCGAACCCGAAAACTTCCAGATAGGCGCGATTGGCGTAAACGTGCATGCCTTCATGAACGTAGGCGATGGGGTCGCGTGAGCTGTCTAACAGGGAATGACAACGCCGTTCCGACTCGCGTAACGAGGCCTCCATGCGGCGCAGACTGCGCCGAGCGTTGAGATTCTCGAACTCGCGCTTGACCACGCCTTGGACATGGTCAGCCACGGTTCGAATTGCGAGGTCGCGCGCGCCACTGCGCAACGCTTGCAGTGCAACTTCTTGGGTCAAGGTGTCCACCAACTGCACGATCGGGATGTCTTTGCCCGATTTTTCGACGAGTTCGCAGATCCCGGCCAAATCCAAGCCCTTCGGATTCGGCGTGACCAAGATTAGGTCTAGGTGTTTTGAATCCAGCGCTTTTTGCGCCTCTTCCGCTTCAGTCGCCCGGGATGGACGAACCGCCAATCCGCCGTTGCGAATGACGCTGATTACGTGCTCGGCATCCTCCACTGAGTCCTCAACCAAAAGGACTCGGATGATGTTTTCGGCTTTTACCATGCTGATTTCGACGTCCTAGTCTAAGATCGCTGGGATTGTTACTGATCGGCTCTTGTTGAGCCCATGCCAATCGCTGCGCGCCAGAGCACTCCTTCACAACTGTCGCTATGCGTCCAGTTTGCCCCGAGTGCGCGCATCTTGGTCGCATTGTAGCGGCTGTAACAGAAGTGCAAAGCCTTTTGCGGGTACTTTCTTGTTCGGATCGCCGACTCGATCATGCTACTACGCGCTTGGAAAGTTCCCCAGGGACCTCTTTGGCCAGCCTTGGAACTAGGTATCCGGGCAGGCTCTGACGCAATTGATAGATCAACTTGATGGCAACCGCTTGTTCAATGTCGAAATGAGCGGCACCGTCGACAGGGTCGAGCAGATGGAGGTAGTAGGGCAGCACGCCCGTTTCGTGCAGTATC
>QIMA01000339.1 GCA_003233535.1 Rhodanobacteraceae bacterium | reverse complement strand
AAGTTCACTAAACAGATCTTTTCCGCCGACAATATTCCGGCGCGAATTCGCGAAGCCTTCCGTCAGGCTGAAGAAGAACGCCCCGGTGCCGTGCATCTGGAACTGCCGGAAGACATTGCCGACGAGCATTCCGACGTTGGTTTGATCAAGGCCAGCCTGCACCGCCGGCCGATTGCCGACCACAAGGCGGTTACTCGCGCGGTCGACGCGATTGGCCAGGCTGAACACCCACTGCTGCTGATCGGTGCGGGTGCTAACCGCAAGCTGACCAGCAAGATGCTTAACGAATTCGTTGACAAGCTGGGCATTCCTTTTGTCACCACCCAGATGGGCAAGGGCGTGGTCAACGAAGATCATCCGCTGTGGCTGGGTAACACCACGCTGTCGGACGGCGACTTTCCTCACCGAGCGATTGAGAAGGCCGACTGCATCATCAACTGCGGCCATGACGTGATCGAAAAGCCGCCCTTCTTCATGAAGGAAGGCAAGCGCATCGTCATCCATGTGAACTTCTTCGGCGCCGAAGTCGACACCGTCTATTTCCCGCAGTTGGAAGTGATTGGCGACATCGCCAACTCGGTCTGGCAAATCAAAGAGAAGCTAGAGAAGCAGCCGCACTGGGATTTCGGCTACTTCGACAAGGTGCGCAAGGCGCTCAACGAGCACCTCGATTTCGGCAAGGACGATGACCGCTATCCGATTTATCCACAGCGCTTGGTCGCTGACGTGCGCAAAGTGATGCCCGACAACGGCATCCTGTGCCTGGATAATGGCATGTACAAGATCTGGTTTGCGCGCTACTACCGCTGCCGCGAGCCGAATACGCTGCTGCTCGATAACGCCTTAGCCACGATGGGTGCCGGTCTGCCCAGCGCCATGGGCGCGGCCATGGTTTACCCCGATCGCCCGGTAGTCGCAGTAGTCGGCGATGGCGGCTTCATGATGAACAGCCAGGAAATCGAAACCGCTGTGCGCATGAAGCAGCACATCACCGTCCTGCTGCTGCGCGACAACGCCTACGGCATGATCAAATGGAAGCAGGCCAATATGGGCTTCGAAAACTTCGGCATGGACATGGGCAACCCGGACTTCGTCAAGTACGCCGAAGCCTACGGCGCCAAGGGCCACCGCCCGACGTCCGCCGATGACTTCGACCGTATCTTGAAGCACTGCATTGATACACATGACGTGCATCTGATCGACGTGCCGATTGACTACGCCGACAACGATCGGATCTTGAATAATGAGATTCGGGAGTTGAGTAGCAAGGTTTAGGGAGAAGCAGGGCTGAGGGCTGAGAACCTCACTGCTCGGCTCTCAGTACCGCTTCGCAAAGACATTATGATCAAGTCCTAATGATCAAGTCCTATTCCGGGTTAATTGTGTGGCAGCGAGCGATTGAGCGTAGTTTGCGTTCCACCCAGAGTGTTGGCGAGGTTGAGACTTTCTACGGATTTGGCGCAGCTGTAGTACCGCCAGATGACGCTCTCCTCAGCCCTCAGTCCTCAGTCCTCAGCCCTTCTGGGCTCGAACCATCAGGAGTTCGACGATGTTGAAACCCACCTACCCCTATTACCTTGCCAACGAGGCGGTCACCGCCAATACCGATCTCAAGGTCACCGATAAGTACACCGGTGAGGTTGCTACGCGTGTGGCGTTGGCGGATCCGAAGGTGATTGATCAGGCGATTCAGGCCTCGGTCGACGCACAGGAAGCGATGGCGGCGATGCCGGCCTATGCCCGACAAGACGTACTCAATCACTGCGTGAAGCGCTTCACCGAGCGTTTTGAGGAAATTGCGCTGGCGCTGTGTATCGAAGCCGGCAAGCCGATCAAAGACGCGCGCGGCGAAGTCAGTCGTTTGATCGATACCTTCCGGGTCGGCGCTGAAGAAGCGGTGCGTGGCGGTGGCGAAGTGATGGAGTTGGAGATCGCGCCGCGTGCCAAGGGCTATCGCGGCATGTGGAAGCGCGTGCCGATTGGTCCGTGCTCGCTGATCAGCCCGTTCAACTTCCCGCTGAACTTGGCCGCGCACAAAATTGCACCGGCGATTGCCGCCGGCTGCACGTGGGTGATGAAGCCAGCCAGCCGGACGCCGATTGGTGCGTTGATCATCGGCGAAGTGTTGGCCGAAACCGATTTGCCCAAGGGCGCGTTCTCGATCCTACCCTGTTCGCGTGACGGCGCCGATCTGTTCACCGTTGACGACAGGATCAAGCTGCTCTCCTTCACCGGTTCACCGGACGTGGGCTGGGCCCTAAAGGCAAAATCCGGCAAGAAGAAGGTCGTGTTAGAGCTGGGCGGCAACGCCGCGGTGATGGTCGATGCCGATCAGGCCGACAATCTCGATCACGTGGTCGAGCGCATCGTCTTTGGCGCCTTCTATCAGTCCGGCCAAAGCTGCATCAGCGTGCAGCGGATCATGATTCACGACGATCTGTACGACGCAGTCAAAGAGAAGATGATCGCCGCCGTGAAGGCCCTGCCGATGGGCGATCCGAAGCTGGAATCGACCTTCATCGGCCCGATGATTGCCGAGAGTGAAGCCAAGCGCCTAGAAGGCTGGATCAACTCCGCCGTGGCCGCGGGCGGCAAGCTGCTGT
>QIMA01000188.1 GCA_003233535.1 Rhodanobacteraceae bacterium | reverse complement strand
GTTCTTCCGATCTTTTTGTCTGTTTCGGTGTGTCTCGGGCCAACATTTCCCGGTCCAACCCCGGGCCCAAACGTCACCCGTTGGATGCGCCGCAAGATCCGAACCGAGATACCCACCGGTGCCGATTCAGCTCTTACTCATCGCTTCCGCAGTCTGCTCGGCTAGCCTGATTCCAGCTTGATTCATGGTCAGATAGGTGTAATCCGCGCCCGCCTCGCGTATCCGTTCTTGATGCGACTCGTGTAGGGCATGCGCTACGATCGGCCCGGTGAAGCCGCGCTGGCGCATTGAGCGCGCGGCGATTAGCTTCGCCTCGAGATCGTCCATAGCGAGGATCGCGGCCTTGATCCGGCCAAACTTGCACGTACGCCAGAAATTGCTGTCCTCGGCATCGGCGAAAAGAACGTTGCGCCCAGCCTCTTGATGGGCCTTAGCTTTGTAGGTGTCGGCATCAAGACCGAGCGGTTTGAACCCCTGTTCTTCGATGAACCGATAGGCCGCGCTGCCGGTTCTGCCCATTCCGAAGATCAGCACATCCGCATTGCCCATGTCCCTGGGCTGTTCGTCGGGGTGGATGGTGTCACGCTCATAGCGGCGCAGGGCGGCCTCAAAGCGCTCATAAAGTGGATGCGCAAAGCGATTGAGCGGCGCTGAGACCACAAAAGAGATTGACACGGCGATGGCCAGTGGCACGAGGTAATCAGGCAATACGCCCGCCGCCACGATCAGCCCGAACTCGGAATAGGCCGTCAGACTAAGCGCGCTGCGAAAGGCACTGCGCGCGCGCAACTTGAACGCTACCAGGAGCGCGAAGAACAGCGCGCCCTTGAGCGCCAGCAAGATCCCCATGGCCACCGCGAAAGCCATCGCCCCCCAGTCAGGCAGGCCGGCCAGCCCGATCTGCAGAAAGAACCCGACAAGGAAGATTTCCTTGAGCGACCAGAGTGATGCGCCCAACTCCTTGGCGCGACTGTGGGAGGACAGCAGTATCCCCATCACCAGAGCGCCGATTTCCGACGACAGTCCCATCGCCTCGAACCCCATGCCACCGATCACCAGCGACAGCATCATTCCCATCAGCACCAGCAACTCATCGTGGCCGGCCAGATCCAGGAGTCGGTGCAGCACAGGGCGCAGCAGCGGCACGGCAAAGATCAACAGCGCCCAGATATTGGGTGTCTGGCCCGACCAGACCGCCAGCACCACCAGCGCGATAATGTCTTGCACGATCAGGATGCCGATGGCGGTGCGGCCGTGGAAAGTACCGAGCTCGCGCTTGGTCTCAAGTAGTTTCGCGGCCAGCACAGTCGACGAGAAAGACAGTGCAATCGCCAGCAGCAGCGCGGTGTTCCAGTCCAGCCCCATGAACAGCTTGAGCCCCGGCATGAACACCACAACGGAGATGGCGAAATGCAAAAGGGCGCCGCCCACTACCTGGGGCTGCGCGATCTGTTCGAGTTTCAGCTTGAGCCCGACGGTAAACAACAGCAACAGCACGCCCAGATGCGCCAGATGCGCAAGCGTTTCACCGGTGTAGTCCGGCAAACCAAGCGCATCTCCGAAGGTGTTGATGGCGAACCCAGCCGCAAGAAAACCAACGAGCGGCGGCAAGCCGATCTGCCGTACCGCCAGGCCGAAAAAGAACGCGAAACTGATGGTGATGACTTCGAACAACGCGTGAAGCTCCCCTGCAATCCCATGTTCAACCGACATGGCGGCCCTGGTCCCGACATGTAGCGGCGAACGCCTGTCGACAATACCGCATTCGGCCAGAGAATTTGTCCCATAGACGAGGAAAAGACGAGTGAGGAAAAGACGAGGACACACCGAGTTCCGCGCTAGTCACTGAAGCTTGTCCTACACTCAGCCGAGCAAGACTCCTACACGACAACGAGGCACTTGCCGACAGACACCGAGCGCGAGCTAAGCCAAGCTTCGCCCATGACCACCGCGCGCGCCCTGATCCTGCCCAAACACTGCGTTTCGCGCTGCGTGCGTCGGTCCTGGCTGTGCGGCCGACCGGCATCCAGGAATCACTGACCGGCATCGACAAGAATAGGTGACCGGCATCGCTGGAATATGCAGACTGGTGCGGCCTTTGGCCGTTAACCACTAATAACATCACCAGAGACGGTTCGTTTATTGTTCGCAAGGAGACTGCAAGACAACAACTGCTCGGGACCGGGAGAATCTTTTTCCGGCAATTTGACAGGGGCGACGAAATGGTGACCCCGTTGAAACGCAAACGAACCGTCTCGCCAGTGAGATATTTGCTATGAGATCAGCCGTGGGCGGCCGCGCTCAGCACCTCGCTGGCCCACTGGTTCAGGCTGACGCCTTTGCCCCTGGCTGCGATCAGAGCACGCTGGTGGACTTCTGGCGCCACCCGCAGCATCAGCTTTCCGCTGGCAGGCTTCTCGGGTGTTTTGCCGATCTTCGCGCACGCCTCGATGTAGTCATCCACCGACTCTTCAAACGCCGATCGCAGATCAGTTACGTTGTCGGCGTGAACACGCTGTCCCGAACACCGAGTAGACGCCCAACCAAGATGTTATCGCGCTCGTCGAATTCGATGCGGGCGCTATAGCCCTTGTGGCTCATGATGCTCATGGTTTCACTCCAATGGCTGTCAGGAATTCGCGAACATCCTCGACCTGGTACGCCTTCGCCTCCTTGGCGGGATGCGGCCGGTGGAATGCAATCACACGATCACCGAACGCGAATCGCACTCGGGATCCGCGCCCTTCAATCACCCTGCATCCGACCGCGATCAGCAGCGATTCAACCCTTGCCCACTCCAGCGTTCGGGCGGTCGGCTCTACGAAGATCGCCGTCAGGGTTGTTCGCTGCTTGGTGTTCATAGGCTACATGATAGCGAAATATGCAAGCGCTGCAATCATAAGGTGCAATCATGCCTTGGTCACCGACTAATTCACCCGCCACCTTCCACTGCGTCTGCCGCTGTGTGTGGCAATCACGCGGAATTGAAATGATTGCCGAAGATAGACCCCATTGGTTCCTTGCGTGATCGCTCACTCGGAGATACGTCGACGCCCTCTTCCAAGACCAACGCGACCAATGTTTGCCGATCCCGCGAAACTGTTGATTCTCGCCCTGCTGCCGACACTTGCATACGGCGACCCGAAGTTCACGAGTAGATTTGACAGGCGTAGTCCTGCAATATCATCGCAGTTTCTGATCGGGGTTCATGATATGAGATCCATTGCGGCAGCAAT
>QIMA01000288.1 GCA_003233535.1 Rhodanobacteraceae bacterium | reverse complement strand
ACCCCAAGGCTGTGGAAGAAAAACTTCGGTGACAATCCGCTGCGCTCAGATCTGTATGCGATCAAGGGCTAGCTGGCGCGACAGCAAGGACGTCGCTCAGTTACCGCTTACGCTGGACCAAGGAGACGCGCCTACGTTCGTAGGGCAGACGATCGTCAGTGGTTCACAATGGCCAACCGGCAACGGCTGCGCTGACAGCCACGGTTCCTGAGTACAGTATGTGGTTGAAGTTGCTTAGCTTGGCTTACTGCCAACGACGCCAAGCCAATAGGCCCAACACAAGTGCCAAAATCAGCAGGGCAGGGAGCCCCAGCGAGGGGATCTCAGTTAGATTGAATCTGCTTTCCACTGCTATCGAGCGTTGCTCTGATGCAACTTCGATCTCGACCGGCATGCCGCCCGGCGTGATTGTCCAGCCCTTGGTTACGGCCAGCGCTCGCCAAGCGCGTCGGTAGAGCAGGCGCGTATCGACACTCACGTTGCCGCTGAAGCCGGCGGGCACTGCGAAGCGATAGGTGCTGGTGTCGGTGCTAACCGACGGGATTAGCGTGTCTAACAGGGTCGTTTCGGCGTCGATGAACAGGACCGGCTCCACGGGCGCGCCCTGGCCATTAATGCGGCCCTGTAGCACCTTGGCGAAGCCCTTGCCCGGCGTGCCGGCCAAGTCGCCTGGCTGCGTGCCGGGAACATCATCGCTGCCGTAGAACGGGATCTGTGGACCGTCGGTCTGCGCTAGCAACTGCCCGTCGGCGCGAACATCAATGCTGAGCATCGCGTTGCGAATCGATACGCCGGTCGGGAAGCTGTGGCCGGTGCTGTTAAACACGGAGGCGGTGACGACGATTTCGTCGCCTTGCTGCTCCGCGTCGACAGTCAGCGTTATAGCCGCCGATAAGGTCTCCGGGGTTGCGCCGATGAACTCGTGCGAATGACGCTGACTAGCCGGTCGAGTTACGCTGCCGATAGTGGTGATCGGGCCGGGTTCATCGGCCTGCGGCATGTGGCAGTTTTGGCAGGTGCGGAATTCTGGTCCTGGCTGCGCAAACGGTGAGGCCAGCCACTCGTTGTAGGTATTTTGTCCTGGAGCGCCGGTGTCTGGATTGTTGTACTGATGGCACGCGGCGCACAGGCGCGATGAGCTAAATAGCGGGTTGTAGACGTTGTACATGATGCCGGCTTCAACATCCGCCAGCGGTCCAAATACCTGAAATTCGGTGTTCTGCTCAACTTCTGCGGGGAAGCGATACTGAGTTTTACCGCCAAAATGGTGCAGACCATTGATGTTGTTTTCGTCGACGCCGCCGATCTGATGGCAAACTAGGCAGCTGACGCCCTCTAGCGCCGATGCTGACAACACTTCGTCTAGCTGCACATTGCCGGGATCGAACACATCTTCAAGGGCGGTGTGGCAGGTGGCGCAGAAACCGGTTTCTCCTGCATCGTGCGTATCGCGGAATACGTAGCCGTTGCTGCCACCGGGAGTGCCTCCTCCAGAGTGCAGGTCCAACACCCAGGGATTAACACCGGCGCCTGCATGGCGTGCGGTGGACCATTCTGCATGCTGCTCGCCGTGACAAGCGCTGCACAAAAAGCTCGTCGGCGGCTGGTAATTGGGGTTGTCAGCAACCGGTAATGGCCGCAGTCCGATTTCCACATTGGTCTGGCCATTGACCGCAAAGTTGATGTTGCTGGTGTAGTTGGCGCTCGAATCGGGGTCATACGGGACCGCTGCGGCGACGTTCACCTGGTTCGACGGATTCACTGGGAGCGTGAAGTTGCCGTTGGCGTCGGTAATGACGACCGGTGAGTTCTCATCGGCCTGCAGACGGACCTCAGCGCCTGCGATCGGCGTGGCGTCCGTGCCGTCTAAAACCCTGCCAGAGATGTCCGCCCACGCAGCGGTAGCCAGAAGTAGGGAAGGGCAAAGCACGGCTAGTCGCAAATACATGGGTAATCAATTCCGCAGGTAAAAACTTCGCGGAAGACTACCACACGTATTCGATCACGATCGTGAGAAATTCCTAGCGTAAGTGCCGATTAACTGCCTCTAGCGCATCACTCCCAGGGCACAGCTCATCGGTGTTTAGGGCGTTCAGCGGAGTCGAAACCGTATTGAGATGTTGGTGAAAGTCCTGCGCGTCCGGATCCAAGTGCAATAGGCCAGTGACCACTTCGCCGGCGGCGTGGTGGCGCGCGACGTAGTTGAGTGCAGCGATTCGGTCGCAGGGGTCGTAGCCGATGTCGGTCTTGCGCAACCGAATAACGCTGCCGTCGTGCTGCGCTACGTCGAGCACGCTGCCTTCGGCGTAATCGACCTCGATCAGGTCCTTGCCCTCAATAAACTCGACTCGGTTCACCGCCTCATTGTGTTCGCGCACGTAGTCGTAGCTCTTGGTCGAGCCGCCGTGATTGTTGAATGCGACGCAGGGGCTAACGACGTCGAGGAAGGCCGCGCCACGATGACGAATGGCGGCCTTGATCAGCGGCACCAGCTGCGCCTTGTCGCCAGAAAAACTGCGCGCAACGAACGTGGCACCAAGCTGCAAAGCAAGGCCGACCAAGTCGATCGGGCTGTCGGTGTTTATCGCGCCTTTCTTGCTCGCCGAG